>JAENXP010000355.1 GCA_016649475.1 Burkholderiales bacterium
AGCCTAAAGTCAGTCGGCAAAAGGCCAATATTTCAGAATTTTACCGCGTTTTTGATTTGACTGGCAGGGTGGAGTTCAGCTATTTTCTCCTTTTATAAGGTTTTGCTCCGATCATGCCCAAATCGCCCAAGTCAGCCTCCGCCGGCGGCGAGTCCCTCAGTTTCGAAGCCGCGCTGGCCGAGTTGGAAAAACTCGTGGCCGGCATGGAGTCGGGGCAATTCTCCCTGGAGCAGTCCCTCGCCGCGCACAAGCGCGGCCTCGAACTCGCACAATACTGCCAGGCCAAGCTTAGCCAGGCCCAGCAGCAGGTGCAGATACTCGAAGCCGATACTCTGCAAGCGTTCCCTGGTGCCGAACAAGACAACTGATTTTGCCGCCTGGATGAGCGCGATCCAGGCGCGCATGGAGAATGCGCTGCAGCGTTTCCTGCCGACGCCGGAGATCGTGCCAGAACGCTTGCACCGGGCCATGCGCTACGCCGTGTTAGGCGGGGGCAAACGTGTGCGTCCATTGCTCGCCTTCGCCGCAGGCGAGCTGGCCGAGGCGGATCCGGCGCGGGTCGAAATAGTGGCCGCCGCCGTCGAGATGATCCATGCCTATTCCCTGGTGCACGATGACATGCCGTGCATGGACAACGATGTTCTGCGACGCGGCAGGCCCACCTGCCACGTCGAATTCGACGACGCCACCGCGCTGCTGGCGGGCGATGCGCTGCAACCGCTTGCATTTCAGCTAATGGCCGAACACGTGGTTGCCGACAATCCCGCGGGACAGATCGAAATGCTGAAAATCCTGGCAATGGCCTGCGGCTCGCGCGGTATGGCCGGCGGCCAGGCGATAGACCTCGCCAGCGTGGGCAAGACACTCAGCCTGCCCGAACTCGAATTCATGCATATCCACAAGACCGGGGCGCTGATCCGCGCCTCCGCCGTGCTGGGTGCGCGCTGCGGCCGCGGCCTGGACGCGCACGAGTTCAGCCGGCTGGAGCGCTATGCCAATACGGTGGGCCTGGCGTTCCAGGTGGTGGACGACGTGCTCGATTGCGATGCGAGCACGGCCACTCTGGGAAAGACCGCCGGAAAAGACGCCGCGCAGGCGAAGCCGACTTATGTCAGCATACTGGGGTTGACGCGCGCACGCGCGCTTGCAGAGGAATTGCGCGCCGAGGCGCATGCGGCGCTCTCGTCGTTTGGCGCGAGTGCCGCGCGCCTGTGCGAATTGGCGGACTTCATCGTGCTGCGCAAGTTCTGAATCCATTTTTGTAAAGTCCAATGTGAATAGCGAACGCGCGCATGAGCCGAAAGGCCAATTCGATCCGGCGATGTACGAGCTGCTGAAGACCATAGGCAGCCCGGCTGAATTGCGCGCGCTGGAGCGGCGCCAGCTGTCCCGGTTGGCCGAGGAACTGCGCGCCTACATCATCGAGTCGGTGAGCCAGACCGGTGGCCACTTGTCGTCCAATCTGGGGACGGTTGAGCTCACCATCGCGCTGCATTACGTGTTCAATACTCCGCACGACCGGCTGGTGTGGGACGTGGGTCACCAGACCTATGCACACAAAATCCTCACCGGCAGGCGCGAAGGCATGGCCCGGCTGCGCATGCACGGCGGCATCTCCGGCTTTCCGCGGCGCGCCGAAAGCGAATACGACACGTTCGGCACGGCACACTCCAGCACTTCCATTTCGGCGGCGCTGGGCATGGCGCAGGCGGCCAAGCTGCGCGGCGAGACCCGGCGCGCGGTTGCGATCATCGGCGACGGCGCAATGTCGGCCGGCATGGCGTTCGAGGCGATGAACAACGCCGGCGTGACCGATACCGATCTGCTGGTGGTGCTCAATGACAACGACATGTCGATCTCGCGCCCGGTGGGCGGGCTCAACAAATACCTGGCGCGGCTGCTCTCCGGGGGGCTGTACGGCGCTGCGCGCAAGGCGAGCGAAGCGGTGCTGGGAAAGGTGCCGCAGCTGTGGGAACTCGCCAAGCGCGTCGAGGAACACGCCAAGGGCATGGTGGTGCCTTCCACCATGTTCGAGGAGTTCGGCTTCAACTATATCGGCCCGATCGACGGCCATGATCTGGACTCGCTTATACCAACACTGAAAAACATCAGCGAACTCAAAGGCCCGCAATTCCTGCACGTAGTGACGAAGAAGGGCCAGGGTTACAAACTGGCCGAAGCCGATCCGGTGCTCTACCACGGCGTGTCCAAGTTTCAGCCCGATGCGGGCATAGTCGGCGGCAAACTTGGCGGCAAGCCGTCCTACACGCAGGTTTTCGGCGACTGGCTGTGCGACATGGCGGCGCTGGATAAGCGCCTGGTAGGCATTACGCCGGCGATGTGCGAGGGCTCGGGCCTGGTGCGTTTCGCGCAGGAATACCCCGAGCGCTACTTCGACGTCGGCATCGCCGAGCAGCACGCGGTGACCTTTGCCGCCGGCCTCGCCTGCGAGGGGATGAAGCCGGTGGTCGCCATCTATTCGACGTTTTTGCAGCGCGCCTACGATCAGCTGATTCACGACGTGGCGATCCAGAATTTGCCGGTGGTATTCGCGCTAGACCGCGCCGGGCTGGTCGGCGCCGACGGCGCCACGCACAACGGTGCTTTCGATCTCGCCTACCTGCGCTGCATTCCGAATCTTACGGTAATGGCGCCCGCCGACGAGAACGAATGCCGGCAGATGCTCTACACCGCGTTCCAGATGAATGCGCCGGCGGCAGTGCGCTATCCGCGCGGCGTCGGCCCGGGAGCCGAGATGCACAAGAAGATGCAGGCCTTGCCGCTGGGGAAAGGCGAACTGCGCCGGCAGGGTGCGAAAATTGCGATCCTCGCCTTCGGCAGCATGCTCATGCCCGCGTTGCAGGCCGCCGAGGAACTGGATGCGACGGTAGCCAACATGCGCTTCGTCAAGCCTTTGGACGAAGCCCTGGTCAGGCAACTTGCGCAAGACCATGAGTTGCTGGTGACGGTGGAGGAAGGCTCGGTGATGGGCGGCGCCGGCAGCGCAGTGGCCGAGTATCTGGCCGCCGCGGGTCTGGCGTGCCGACTCCTGCACCTCGGCCTTCCGGACCGGTTCGTCGATCACGGCGATACCGGACTGCTGCTAGCCGAGGTCGGATTGGACAAGGCGGGACTGCTAGCCGCGATAAGATCGCGCCTCGCGGTATAGGTGACTGCGGCGAGAGCCATTTCGCTACAGTCCTGTTTAGGGGTACACGAGAGAAAGTGCCCCGAAGGTCTTGGTCCTCGTTGAAGGGAAAGTCTCCGCCTCCTGGTTCGACGACACCGAAATTGCGAAACAATGTGGCGCGCAAGCACATGGCCGGCGCTCCCACAACTTCCTCTGCATGGCTGGTATGCTTCGAAAATAGTGTGCCGCGATACTAGGATAGTCCCGACTTTCGGTCTCCCACCCCGGGGAATATCCCCTCATTCCGTCGCGATTCCGGGCGCCGGGCGCATTTCGGTATCATGTTAAAATATCGTCGTCATCGTGGCGGCAGCGCCGCCACCTTCTCTGAAGAGGTTTCCTCATGAATACCCGTGATCCGCTGACCATCGCCGACGTGCAAAGCTCGAAGGACACGCGCCGGCTCGCCATCGACCAGGTCGGCATAAAGTCCATCCGCCATCCGGTCAAGGTGAGCGAGCGCTCCGGGGGCGTGCAGCACACCATTGCCACTTTCAACATGTATGTGCGCCTGCCGCATCATTTCAAGGGCACGCACATGTCGCGCTTCGTCGAGATCCTCAATGCGCATGAGCGCGAGATCTCGGTCGAAACCTTCAGGCGCATGCTGGACGAGATGATGGAAAAACTCGAGGCCCAGTCCGGCCATATCGAGATGAATTTCCCCTATTTCGTCAACAAGGCGGCGCCGGTGTCGAAGGTGGAGAGCCTGATGGACTACGA
>JAENXP010000323.1 GCA_016649475.1 Burkholderiales bacterium
CAGAAACCTGATCGAGTTGCGAGAGTCCATTGGCGCATGCCCCTTCAATACTTTAATCACTCTGAATTTGGAACGATTTCGACCTTGACGCGTACGGTGAACTGCCGACTGGTCAGTAAGCTTAAGCGTCTGCCGCTATCCTGGACATGACAAGAACATTACATAACTGTAAGAAATCAGTCCCCCCACGGGCGATTGCGATGTGCTTCGCTCAACCTGTGGGCCCAGGGCCGGGCCGCTGCGTGGGCTTTCCTTACAAATACGTAATCAAGCCGTCATGTTGACGACACGCGCGTAGCGGCAGACTGAATTTGGCGGCCAACCGTGAGTAGCCGGCACGGCCCCGTGGTCTGAAGCGGGTTCGGCGAACGACCCGGTACGAACGGTAGAAAATTGCACTCCCACTGTTCCTCCGATCGCGTTACCGCGATTCGAGGCGCACCGTTAAATCCAGGCAGACAAAGGAAAGAAGATGAAAATTCAAACCAGGTTTAACCCCGTAGGCCGATTGCTGCTAGGCGTGCTGGTGCTGAGCGCAGCCTCGCTGTATTCCTACAAACTGTACGCCGCTGGGGCCCAGCAACCGATACCTCCAGGAGTGGCGATGAAGTCGTGGCAGGAAAACGGTCGCGACGGGCGCTATCTGTTGCAGGTCATCAAGGGTAGCGCGCCGAAGACCGGCAAGACGGTCATCGGGACCGTGACCAGCGACACCGACTGCGACGCCGACGCCGAGGGGCTGAGCCATTGCCACAACACCATCAAATTGGCCGACGGAAGCGAATTCACGGCGATCGATTCGCACAATATGCACATCAATCGTTGCCTGGGACCCGGGGATCGCCTTACGCTGACCAGAATGAGCGGGTCCTGGGTCATGGGGACTTTGGCCACAAAGTGAGCGCGCGTTACTTGATCGATCGCCGCTGACGCGGCAGTGCAGTTGCCGACGCTTTTCCTTTGCGTTTGCTCGCGCCCGAGACTCCGGTTGGCGGTGGCGCGATTAGAGCGGCGTCCGTGGCGGCGGGACAGAAATCGGTTCTCAAAGAGGGCAGCAAGTATGTGGATGGCAAGATTTTCCAGATTGATAATGGCCGGGCTGGTCCTGTTTGCCGTAGCCGCAAATGCCCAAACCGCAGACCGAAACGCCGCTGATGCCGCACTGGTCGATCGGGTCAAGGATGCGGTCATGAAGGAACTGAGCGAGAGCGGCGCGATCGACCGCGCGATTGACGCCGGCATCGGCCGCTACGTCGAGCGGCAACGTGCCGAAGCGGAGCAACGCGATCGACGCGAAGCCGATAAGCAGGCAGCTGCATTGCGGCCGGTGTCCAAGGCCCGCGACCACATCCGCGGGGATGCCGCCGCGCCGGTTACGCTGATCGAGTACTCCGATTTCGAGTGCCCGTTCTGCAAACGCTTCCATGCGACCGCGAAGCGAATGGTGGACGAATCCAAGGGCCAGGTAAAGTGGGTGTATCGCCACTTTCCGCTGGATGAGCTCCATCCGGGCAAGGCGCGCAAAGAAGCGGTGGCATCGGAGTGCGCGGCCGAGCTCGGCGGAAACGCCGCATTCTGGAAATTTGCAGATCGGTTTTATGAACTGACTCCGTCGAACAACCGCACGGATATAGACACGGTGCTGCCGCAGATCGCCGGTGAGATTGGGCTGGACAAGGCACGGTTCGCATCCTGCTTGGCCAGCGGAAAACACGACGGGCGCATTGCGGAAGACGGCAAAGATGCCGTCGCCACGGGAGGCCGGGGCACGCCCTGGAGCTTCATCGTATCCAAAAGCGGCAAGGCGTATCCCCTGTCTGGTGCGCAGCCCTATGCCGCCGTGAAGAAACTCGTCGATCTGGCGCTTGAGAACAAGTGAGCGGTGACATCCCATCTGAATAATCTGCGCGTCGCGTTTGGCCAGGTATTCGCTCATCCTTCGTACATCGCACTTGCTTGCGTGCTTGCGATCATCGTGTTTCTGCTGGCGGTATGGTTTCCCAATCTAGGCCTGATCGTTCAGGTGTTTTCAGGCCCGGACGCGTCGCTTGCGGCCGCGTTCGGCATCGCGCTGAGCTTGCTGGGCAGCATCGTCACCAATTTCAGCCTGCTTTCCGCCGGGTACACCATTGCGATCGCCGCTCTCTTCGGGATCGCCACCGCGATGATCGCCTATCAGGTGAAGCAAAGGCGCATTGCGGCGGCCGGACGAAGCATTGCCATCGGTTCCGGCGCCGTGGCGAGCGGGGTGCTCGGCGTCGGCTGCGCGGCTTGCGGTTCGCTGATCCTGGGCGTGCTCCTTCCTTCCCTGGGCGCCGCCGGAGCGCTTGCGGCGCTGCCGTTGCAAGGGGAGGAGTTCGGAATCTTGAGCGTTGGGCTGCTTTTCATTTCGCTGTCGCTCATCAGCGAGAACATTGTGGAATCGATCGCCTGCCCGCTGGTTCAATCCAGAAGCGCCCAGAAGCTACGAAAAGAACATCGCTAATTCAATTCCGCTCTGAAGACAAAGGCGGTACTTGGTACTGCACCTTGCTTTCATCGACTTCCATCGCGCGATCCGGTTCCGCGTCAATCTTGACCTGGATCCCGATATTTTTTTCATCTGCATTTTTGCTCGTTCCGTGCATGAATTTCATATCGGCCACCAACCCGATCCCAAAACCAGCGGCTGGCGCGATATAGGTCCAGGGCCCGCCCAAAGACTGCCCTACGGCCATGCCTCCGATCAACCCTACGCAACAAAGCATATCCGCTCCTTTTTGACAGTATCGCTGATTGAAGGAATTCAACTGCCCGGACGTATTCGATGAAATTGCCAGCCAGTGACCAAGGCTAGCAACTTGCCACTTTCCCGGGCATGACGAGAACATTACATCGGTGTAACCAATGAGGCATTGGGCAACTCGAAAGATTACCGAAATGTAATGCAGGCGTTAGATTCCTGTCGGGTCCTATGTCGCATGATGCCGGCGACCTGAGCTGCGGCCAGGGGATTTCCAGTCCGGGGTAAGGGGCAGCGGCCTGGAAAATTCGGTGGTAAAGTGCGCCCCGCGAACGTTAGCCTACGAAGGGGAATGGATGTGTCTCGCAGCGCAGTTTTGATTGCAGTGTTGTTTATCGGCGCAGGACTGATGCTTCAGCCGGACGCGAGCGCCAGCGATAAGCCGCTGGCAAAAAAGGAGGCCAAACCGGCCGCAGCCGCGAGCTCGGCGCTGACCGAGGGCGAAGTGCTCAGGATCGACAAGGCTGCAGGCACCGCGACGATAAAACACGGTCCGATGACCAAACTGGACATGCCGGCAATGGCCATGCCGTATAAGGTCAGGGACAAAGCCGTGCTCGACGGCTTGAGGCCCGGGGACAAGATCGCGTTCGAGGTGGATTCGGTCGGCGGCGTGTTTACGGTCGTGCGCCTGGAGAAGCGGAAGTAGGCGCTTCCGGGCGCCTTGCTTGCGCAGCGCGAAAAGGCTGCGATTGATGTGGATCAAGCTAGCGCCCCCGGACCGCGGTATATTCCGACCGCCATGCATATCTCACTCAGTCGCCATTCAGCCAAAGGGTATTGCCGCCTGATGTCGGGGCGTTCAGCCAAACGCTGGGGACGGTGGTTTGTGTTCGTATGGCTGGGCATGTGGCTCAGTACGGCCTTGCTGCCCAATCGCGAGGTGCTGGCGGCAGGTGCAGCGCATGAACAATCGCTGCACCTGGATTGCGGCCAACCGGCTGAGCGGACGCCAAAGACCCACAGTGAGCACAAGAATCAGGCTTGCCTCGGCATGGCGGCGCCGTCCGTGCCAGCGGACCGGCCGACGACCTCAGTTCGCCGAAATCTGGGCCAGCAGGCACTGGCCATATCTGCAACATCCGAGATCTATCCTCCGCGGCCGAGGGCCTCGCATCCCCTGCCATATCGGACCGCTCCGCCAGTTGCAATCCATCTGCGCAGTACCCGCCTCCTGATCTGATTCCCTCCCCCGCGGCGTGGCGCCCGGGCCGCGATTGCCTGCGCGCCTGGTCCGCGTCTCGTTCGGCAGTTCCCGTCGCAGCGGCGCCATGCGCCCTTTTTGGCGAGGCAAGCGTCAATGATTGGCGACCTATATTTAGTGATTTCGAAGGGAGTTTCAAATGCACGGAAACAGACTCGCGGCCGCATTGTCCGGCGTGACGCTGGTCGCGGC
>JAENXP010000472.1 GCA_016649475.1 Burkholderiales bacterium
AGGTTCATGCCGTCGTGCAGGCTGCTCACGAAACACACGTCGGCAGCGCGGAAATACTCATATACGTCACGCGGCTCGTGGTGCTCGACCTTGAGTATGATCGGCGGCGGTCCTTTGCGCGCGAAGCGGCCGTTGATGCGCGTCGCCATGGCGCGTACCTGCGCTTCGTGCTGCTGGTATTCCTCTATGCCCGCGCGCGTCGGCGCCGCGACCTGGACAAAGGTGAAGCGGCCGATCCACCCGGGATTGAGTTCCAGCAAGCGTTCGATGGCGCGAAAGCGCTCGACGATGCCCTTGGTGTAGTCGAGGCGGTCGACGCCGACGCCGAGTTTGTGTTCCGGCGGCAGGTCATTCAACAGGCGGATGCTGCTGCGGCAGTCCGGCACCGTCTTTTCAACCATCGCCGCGGCCGGCGGCCAGGCGATGGAAATCGGGTAGCGGCGCACGGCTGTGAGCCTGCCGCCGAAAGAGACGGTGAAAGAATCGCGATCGACCCGCGCTTCGAGAAAGCGATCGACCGTGTCGACGAAATTATTGCAGTGGGACTGGGTGTGAAAGCCGAGGATGCTGCTGCCGAGCATTCCCTCCAGCACTTCGTCGCGCCACGGGCAGATGGCAAAGGACTCGGGGTTGGGCCAGGGTATGTGCCAGAAGGCAATCACCGTTGCGTCCGGCAACTCCTCGCGGATCATTTGCGGCAACAGCGCAAAATGGTAGTCCTGCACCAGTACGATGGGGTCCTTGGTCTTGGACTCGCTGGCCACGGCCTTGGCGAACTTGCGGTTGACCGCGACGTACTGGGCCCAGTCGCCCGAGCGGAAGGTGGGCCGCACGTGGGCGATGTGGCACAGCGGCCAAAGCCCTTCGTTGGCGAAGCCGTAGTAGTAGCCGGCCTCCTCCTCCTCAGTCAGCCAAACGCGGCGGATGTGGTAGGCGGGCTTTTCCGGGGGTACTGCGACGCGGTCGTGCTTGTCCACGACGTCACGGTCGGCCGAGCCGCTGCCGTGCGCTATCCAGGTGCCGGAGCAGGCGCGCATGATCGGTTCCATTGCCGTGACCAGCCCGCTCGCCGGCCGCTGGACCTCGATACGGTCGCCGCGTCGCTGGTGGACGTAGGGTTCGCGGTTGGAAACAACGATTATGTCCTCGCCGCGCAGTTCGCCGCGCAAAATGGCGCGCAGGGACTCCGGCGACCAGGTGATCTGGTTTTCATCGCGTGAGTGTGCATCGGATTCAAGGTCGCGGATCAGCCGCTGCAGGTCGCGTGCAATGGGCTTGAACCCCGGCAGGTTGGGGGCTGCGCCTGCCCCCGGTTGCCGCAGCAGTCCCTCACCGCGCAGCAGGGAGCGCATGCCGGCGACCCAGCCGCGCCAGGACAGCTGCGCAATGATCACCGTGATCAGCGAGACCACCGCCGCGAGCCCCATGAACAGGTAGAACAGGTACTGCTTGGTTTCCTCGCTGCGGCGGATGATGAAACTCATGTCCTGCACCAGCACCAGCTGGCCCTCCGGCGCCGCTTCGCTCGCCATCGGCTTCACCGTGACGTGCAGGGGTCCCTTGTCGCTGGCCAAAAGGTGATTGCTGGCTCCGGCCCAGCGCTTGAGTTCGTCGCAGTGGACTTCCGCCGGAAGCGAGCGCGTAGCCAGGGCCTTGCTCGTCGGTCCGGCGCAATAGCCGATCGCAAACAGGCGCTCATCGCGCGTGATGCGGTTGAAGAATTCTATGGTCTTGGCCTTCCTGCCCGCCGTCAACTGTTCCTGCAGCGGTTCCTGCAGGGTGTTGGCGACCAGCGCCGCGCGGCTGTCCAGATCGCGCACGAACCAGCTCAGGGTCAATCGGTCGACCATCGGGGCGACGGCGTAGGCGATGCCTGCCAGCACCAGCATCAGGGGCAGGACGAAGCGCAATGACAGTCTCATGAACTTACCCTATCAGACAAGGAGACATTGAGATACGGTGCGTTGCGACTTGGAAAAAAGCACGCGCCATCGGCGCGCCGGCTTACCTCAGGCGCCCGGGATCGCCGGGTATGTCGAAGCGCGGCGACTCCGCGCGCACGATTTGGTGTAGCTGCTGCCCCGGTTCCGCTACGTCGTCAAACAGGTCACGGGGAAGGAATGGTGCCTGCAATATTTCCGCGACCTGGTGGCGAAGACGGCGCAGGGCGGTTGCTGCACGGCGTACGATTTGGCACGGCATTGCGCATCACAATTCGATATCACTGTCGATTATGCCAGAAAGCGTCTTGCTCGTCTTTGCGGCAGCGCCGGGAGCGCGTTGGGCGAGGCGACTGCGATGTCTTGCCGGTCACCCTAGCCGCGCCGTGCGCTCGAGCCGCGTACCACGAGTTCCGGTTGCAAATTGATCTCCCGGCAGGTCGCGCGCGGGCTGCCGATCTGCGCCAGCAGCAGGCGCGCTGCCTCTTCACCCATCAACCTGTGGGGGATGCGCACCGAGGTAAGCGGCGGATCGAAACGATCGGCGAAGGCCATGTCGTTGAATCCGGTTACCGCAATCTCGCGCGGACAGGCGAGGCCGCGGCGTTTGAGTTCGTCATAGCAGCCCAGTGCAAGCAGATCGTTGGCCGCGACGATGGCGCTGATGCGCGGAGCCAGGTCCAGCAGCTGCGCGCAGGCGCGCTCGCCCGCGGCGATGCCGTAGCTCTCGGCGACGGCGACCGGCGGCGGCGCGAGCTTGTGCGCCCGGATCGCGGCGAGAAATCCGGCGCGGCGGGCCCGGCCGGTTGAAATGTTGCCGGGTCCGGCGACATGCCCGATAGCGCGGTGCCCCAGGGCAAACAGATGTTCGACTGCAAGCGCGATTCCGGCCCGATCATCATTGATGACCGCTGAAATCCTGTGTCCGTCGGCGGCGCGGTTGACCAGCACCGCCGGCAGACCGAGGTCGCGGCAGCGCTGTATCAGCGCGTCGCGCCGCGTGGCGGTGGCGATGATGGCGCCGTCGATGCGCCGCAGGGCCAGGCGCTCGAGCGCGGCGCCGGCGCGCGCCGCATCGTTGTCGGTGTTGGCAATAATCGCGGTGTAGCCGGCCTCGCCCAGCACGGCCTCGATGCCGCGCAGGATCAGCGGAAACACCGGGTTGGCAATGTCTGGAATCAGCACGCCTATCGTGGCCGAGCGTCGAGTGCGCAGGCCCGCGGCGGCGGGGTCTGGGC
>JAENXP010000411.1 GCA_016649475.1 Burkholderiales bacterium
CGCTGCTGATGTCGAAGAAAGCATTCAACAAGCTCGACAAGAACCAGCAGGCGGCCTTGATCGCGGCCGGGAAGAAGGCGCAGGACTACTTCGCCAAGGAAGCCAAGGGCCTGGATGACAAGATGGTCAAGACGTTCAAGGAGCACAACGTCGAGGTGGTCACGCTGACACCAGCCGAGTACGACGCCTGGATCGAGGTCGCCAAGAAAAGCTCCTACGCCACCTTCGCCAAGACAGTGCCCGAAGGCAAGCAGTTGATCGACGACGCGCTGAGCGTCAAGTAAGCCCAAGCTCCGGCGGCGGGCGGCGCAAGCCGTCCGCCGGTCCGTATTCTTAGACCCGGCCTTCAGGCCGGGAACGATGGAGCGTTCATGGGCCAATTTGTCCGCAGCGTCAGATTCGTCTCGCAGCTGTTAGGTTATGTTGCCGCCGCGCTGATCGCGATCAGTGTTGTCGTAGTCTGCCATATGGTGTTCGTGCGCTATGCGCTCAACCAGAACACTATCTGGCAGACCGATTTCGCCACTTACGGCCTGGTCGCAGCGACCTTCATCGGCAGCCCCTACGTACTGATGCAGCGGGGCCACGTCAACGTCGACATCCTGCCGCTGTTTTCCGGGCCGCGGCTGCGCTGGTGGCTGGCCCTGTTCGCCGCCGGGGTGACGCTTTTTTTCTGCGTGACCATGACCGTGCTCACCACCGCGCTCTGGCACGAATCCTGGGCGAACAGCTGGGTGTCCGAAACCATGTGGCGGGTACGCCTGTGGATTCCGTATTCGGCCCTGCCTGTCGGCCTCGGCGTCCTGACCCTGCAGTGTCTCGCAGATCTTATCGGCCTCATCAGCGGCCGTGAACCGCCATTCGGCATCACCAAGCCGCACCGCGCATGAGTCCCGGAGCCCAAGGTGCCCTGGTTCTGCTGCTGACGCTGCTGACCCTGCTTTCGGGCGCACCGGTTGCGTTCAGCCTCGGGTCGATTGCGATCGTGTTCATTGCGCTGTTCCAGGGATTCGACGCGCTGCAGGTGGTGGCCGAGACTTTTTACGCGGGACTGGAAGACTTCACCCTGGTGTCCATCCCGATGTTTGTCATGATGGGAGCCGCGATCGGCTCCTCGCCGGCGGGCAAGGATCTGTATGAAGCGCTGGACCGGTGGTTGTACCGGCTACCGGGCGGACTGGTAATTTCCAACATAGGCGCCTGCGCGCTGTTTGCCGCGCTTACCGGTTCCTCCCCGGCGACCTGTGCGGCGATCGGGAAGATGGGCATCCCGGAGATGCGCAAGCGCGGCTATCCGGACGATATCGCCACCGGTTCGATCTGCGCGGGCGGCACGCTCGGCATCCTGATCCCGCCATCGATCACCCTCATACTCTATGGCATCGCCACCGAAACCTCGATCGGGCGCCTGTTCCTCGCCGGCGTATTGCCCGGCCTGCTGCTCACGGGCCTGTTCGTGCTGTGGACGCTGTTCCTCATGTGGAAGCGGGGGTTCCGCGCACACCACGTGGACTTCCGCTACACCTGGAAGCAGAAGTTTCAATCCCTGCCCAAGGTAACGCCTTTCCTTGCGGTTGTCGCGGGCGTCATGTACGTGCTTTACGGCGGGGTCGCGACGCCGTCGGAGGCGGCCGGCGTCGGCGCAGCCTTGTGCGTGGTAATGGCGGTGGTGATCTACCGCATGTGGAGCCCGCGACAATGGTGGGCCATCCTGCGCGACACCACCCGGGAATCGGTGATGATCCTGATGATCATCGCGGCCTCGGTAGTGTTCGGATACATGCTCACGTCGCTCTACCTGACGCAGACGCTGGCGATCGCGATCGCGGAGCTGGACGTAAATCGCTGGGTGCTGATGGCGCTGATCAACCTTTTCCTGCTGATCGCGGGCTGCTTCATTCCGCCGGCAGCGATCATTCTGATGACCAGTCCCATTCTTCTGCCGATCATCAAGGCGGCCGGATTTGATCCGGTGTGGTTCGGCGTGATCCTGACCATCAATATGGAAATCGGACTGATCAGCCCGCCCGTCGGTCTCAATATCTACGTCATCAACGCAATAGCGCCAGACGTGCCCTTGATGAAAATCATGCGCGGCGCTTTCCCCTATGTGCTGTGCATGATACTGGCGATCGTGATCCTGAGCGCGTTCCCCGAGATCGCGACCTGGCTGCCCGACCGCATGATGGGTGACATGAAATGAACCCGAACCAGCGCGGCACCCCTGTTTTCTAGCGCCGTACCAACGCAAATCCACCGACCTTTATTCAGAAAGCCCAAGCCCATGTCCGGTCCACTGTCCCATATTCGCGTACTCGATCTTTCCCGCGTACTTGCCGGGCCCTGGGCCGGCCAGAACCTGGCCGACCTCGGCGCCGAAGTGATCAAGGTCGAACGGCCCAAGTTCGGCGACGACTCGCGCACCTACGGCCCGCCCTGGGTGAAGGACAGGGAAGGGCGCGATACCAAGGATTCGGCTTATTTCACCTCGGCAAACCGCGGCAAGAAATCGATTACCCTCAACATCTCCAAGCCCGAGGGCCAGAAGCTGGTGCGCGAACTTGCACGCATCTGCGACGTCCTGATCGAGAATTACAAGTTCGGCGACCTGGCGCGCTACGGCCTCTCCTACGACGACCTGAAACAAGTCAATCCGCGCCTGATCTATTGCTCGGTCACGGGTTTCGGTCAGACCGGCCCGTACCGCGAGCATCCCGGCTATGATTTCATGATCCAGGGCATGGGCGGGATGATGAGCGTCACCGGCGAACCCGACGGGGCTCCGGGCGGTGGCCCGCAGCGCGCAGGCGTCCCGGTGGCCGACATCATCACCGGCATGTACGCCAGCATCGCCATTTGCGCCGCGATCGCCCACCGCGCCGAAACCGGCATAGGCCAGCACCTCGATCTGGCGCTGCTCGATTCGCAGATCGCGCTGCTCGCCTATCAGAACACCAATTACTTCGCCACCGGCAAACCGCCCAAACGCATCGGCAACCTGCATCCGAACATCGTGCCCTACCAGCCGTTCAAGACCGCCGATGGCAGCGTGATCCTGGCTTGCGGCAACGAGAATCTGTTCCGCAAGTTCTGCGCGGCTGCCGGTTGCGCCGAACTCGCCGACGATCCGCGCTTCGCCGGCAACGGCAAGCGCGTGGAGAACCGCACCGAGCTGACGCGCCTGCTGCAAGCGATGTTCTCCAAGCGCAGCACCAAGGAATGGGTCGAGCTGCTCGAAGCCGCAGGCGTGCCCAATGGCCCTATCAACGATGTGGCGCAGGTGTTCGAGGAGCCGCAGGTGCAGGCGCGCGGCATCAAGGTCGAACTCGACCATCCGGTCGCGGGCAGGCTGCCGACGGTCGCAAGTCCGATGCGCTTTTCCGCCACGCCGGTGGAGCACAAGCTCGCCCCGCCGGTGCTCGGCCAGCATACCGAGGAAATCCTGCGCGGCCTGTTGCAGCTGGACGACGCCGCCATCGCCAAGCTGCGCACCGACGGCACGATCTAAGAGTTCCTTTCAAAATGAAGGGATACGCCCCGAAGGAAG
>JAENXP010000175.1 GCA_016649475.1 Burkholderiales bacterium
CGCAAACGCGAAGCGGTGCTGGGGGATGCGCTGGAATCCCAGCCCGCCTTTATCGGCGCGCCCGTATTCAGCTATCCCTACCCGGGCTACAGTACCTACCTCGCAAACGAAGCCGGCCGTGTAGGAACCGTGTACATGGGTACCAACGACGGCATGATGCACGCGTTCGCGGGCGATACCGGGGTCGAACGCTGGGCATATGTGCCGAGTATGGTGGTCCCCAATCTGTGGAAATTGGCAGACACGTCCTACGCCAACAACCACACGAATTACGTCAACGGCAGCCCGATCACCTCGGATATATGTAGCGCCAATTGCGGTAACGCCGCCACTGCTGTGTGGAAGACCATACTGGTGGCCGGACTGAACGGCGGCGGGCGCGGCTACTACGCCCTGGACATTACCGATCCCGCCACGCCTGCCCTGCTATGGGAATTCAAGCCTAACGCCCCTATCGGCCGCCCCCAGGACCCCGATCTCGGTTACAGCTTCGGCCGGGCCATCATTACCCGCAAGGCCGACGGCACCTGGGTGGTGCTGGTGGCCTCGGGCTACAACAACGGAACGGTCAGCAGCAATCCGCTGGTCAACAATTCGCCGGTGGGCAATGGCATCGGCTACCTGTATGTCCTGAATGCTGCCACCGGTGCAATTATCAGCAAAATTTCCACTGGCGCCGGTAGTGCCGCGACTCCCAGCGGACTGGCCAAGATCGCCGGCTGGAACAATGAGCCCGCGGGCAACGCGGCGGGCTATGTCTATGGCGGCGACCTGCTCGGAAATGTCTGGCGGTTCGACATCAACACCGGCGCCGTCCTGAAATTCGCCACCTTGCTCGACGACCTCAATATCGCCCAACCGGTCATGACCACGCCAATACTGGGCGATGTCAACGGCAAGCGGGTGGTGTTCATCGGCACCGGGAAATATCTGGAAACCTCGGACCTGACCACGAGCCAGAAGCAGACCCAGTACGCGATCAAGGACGACAATGTGACCGCTACCCTGGCAAACCCGCGCGCCACACTGGTGCAACAATACCTGATCAACAATCCGGATGGGACGGCCACACGCCTTTCCTCCGGTACGTCCACTGCCGTCACTGCCACCAACCCGGTGGATTTTTTCAACGACCGCGGCTGGTTCGTCGATCTTCCGGACCTCGGAGAGCGCGTAAACATCGACGCCAGACTGGTGCAGGGGACCCTGCTGGTGCCTTCGATAGTTCCTTCAAGTACGGTCTGTGCGCCCGGCGGATTCGGCTGGCTCAACTTTCTCGACTACAAAACCGGCGGCGCGATAGCCCCGCTTCCGGGAATCCCGATGGCATCGACAAAATACGACTCAACCATCGTCGGGATCAATGTGCTGTTCATCCAGGGGTCGCCGATAGTCGAGGTGGTGACTTCGGCGAACCCGACGCCGAAGAAAGATCCGGACGTGCAGTTTCGGGCAGCTACAGCCGGATTTACCGGAAAGCGGCAGAACTGGCGCGAGCTAATTCAGTGATCAGGCCGGGCTACTTGGAACACCCCTGCGGAATGCGGGACGAGGCCCGGCATGGCCTCTCCCGCAATTCGCTGCGCCTGAAGCAGGTCGCGGCTATCGAAGAATAACAGTTCGCGACGCGTGATCGGGATAAGCCGCAAATTCGACTGCTGGTGAAGATCGATGTCGGCGTTGCGCGCCAAGCCCAACGCGGAGTTTGGCTGCCGCGTTCGCCTGCGGTCGCGAGGGCTCAGTCGCGGAAATTCTGGAACTGCAGCGGAATATCGGTGATGGATTTCTTGACCAGCTGAATCGCGGTCTGCAGGTCGTCCTTCTTCGCGCCGGAAACGCGCACCTCCGTGCCCTGAATGCTGGCCTGCACCTTGAGCTTGTTGTCCTTGATCAGCTTGACGATCTTTTTCGCCTGCTCCGACTCGATGCCGTTCTTGACCTCGACCGTCTGCTTGATCTTGTCGCCGCTGACTTTCTCTGTGTCCTTCGGGTCGAGCGCGCGCACGTCCACGCCGCGCTTGGCGCATTTCGCGGTGAACACGTCCATCAGCTGCTTGAGCTTGAAATCGTCGTCGGCGAAAATCGTCAGCGTCAATTCGGATTGCTCTATCCTGGCATCCGAACCCTTGAAGTCGAAGCGATTGGCGACTTCCTTGTTGCACTGATCGATCGCGTTCTTGAGCTCGACTTTGTTGACTTCCGAAGTGATGTCGAAGGAGGGCATGGCTGGTCTCTCGCGTCAGTTGATGTCGATTGATGTGTTGGCGTGATTATACTGTACGGCGTGTCTGACGCTGCCGGCGCAAGCCGCTACAATTGGCGGCGGGGTGCAACCCGACCAAAAACCGTAAATGGAGAATACAGGATGGCGCACTGGATACGCTTCGAGCATCAGGGCCGGGCCGGCTTCGGCATGCTCGAGAACGAAAGCATCAAGGTTCACTCCGGCGACATGTTTGCCGGCGCGCAAGCCACCGGAGAGCTCGTTTCCCTGGCTGCGGTGAAGGTGCTTACCCCGGCGCGGCCGAGCAAGTTGGTGGCCTTGTGGAAAAATTTCCACGCGCTCGCGGCGAAACTGGGCAATCCGGAACCGCCGGAACCCTTGTACTTTCTCAAAGGCAACAATTCTTTCCTCGCGCATGGCGAGACCATCCGCGTTCCGGCTTCGTATTCCGGCAAGGTGGTGTTCGAGGGCGAACTGGGCGTGGTCATCGGCAAACGCTGCTCGGGTGTAGCCGAAGCCGATGCCCCCGGATATGTATTCGGCTATACCTGCGTCAACGATGTCACCGCCGCGGAAATCCTCAACAGGGACGCGACCTTCGCTCAGTGGGCCCGTGCCAAGAGTTTCGATACCTTCGGTGTTTTCGGGCCGGTGATCGCCACCGGTCTGGACCCCTCCGGGCTCGTGGTCAGGACCATACTGAATGACCAGGAGAGGCAGAACTATCCGGTGGCCGACATGATTTTTTCTCCCGCACAGCTGGTCAGCCTGATATCGCGGGATATGACGCTGGAACCCGGCGATGTGATCGCCTGCGGCACCTCGCTGGGCGCGGGCTCGATGAAGCCGGGCAGCAACATAAGCATCGTCATCGACGGCATCGGCACCCTCAGCAACCGCTACGAGTAAGCGCTGCCCGCTTTCCCTAAATGAATAAGCCGTTTCGATGTTCTCGAAACGGCCTATTTGCGGTGGCTGCGACGCGGACTATTTTTTCCGGCGCTTGCGCAGATTTGCCACCCCTGATGGATCGCGCACTTTGGCCGCGATGCGCATGCGCAGCGCATTCAGGCGGATGAAGCCGGCAGCGTCCATCTGGTCGTAGGCGCCGCGGTCATCCTCGAAGGTGGCGATGTTCGCGTCGAACAGGGAATCGCTCTTCGAGTCGCGGCCGACAACGACGACGTTGCCCTTGTACAGCTTGACCCGCACCCAGCCGTTTACGTTCTCCTGCGAGGCATCGATCATGGTCTGCAGCATGTGCCGCTCGGGGCTCCACCAGTAGCCGTTGTAGATCAGCGCCGCATAGCGCGGCATCAGATCGTCCTTGAGGTGGGCGACTTCCCGGTCCAGGCATACCGATTCGATGGCGCGATGCGCGCGCAGCATGATGGTGCCGCCGGGTGTCTCATAGCAGCCGCGGGATTTCATGCCGACGTAGCGGTTTTCGACCAGATCCAGGCGTCCGATGCCGTGCTTGCCGCCCAGTTTGTTGAGGGTCTCCAGAACCTTCGCCGGCGACAGCTTCTTGCCGTTGACGGCGACGATGTCGCCATGCCTGTATTCCATCTCGACATACTCTGCGCGGTCCGGCGCCTCCTCTGGCGACACGGTCCAGCGCCACATGTCCTTTTCAGGCTCCTTGGCCGGATTTTCGAGGATGCGGCCTTCGTAGGAAATGTGCAGCAGGTTGGCGTCGGTGCTATAGGGTGAACCGGCCTTCTTCTTTCCTTCCACCGGAATGCCGTTTTTCTCGGCGTATTTGAGCAGCTTTTCGCGCGACACCAGATCCCATTCGCGCCATGGCGCGATGACGCGGATATCGGGTTCGAGCGCGTAGTAGCCGAGTTCGAACCGAACCTGGTCATTGCCTTTGCCGGTGGCACCATGCGAGACCGCATCCGCGCCGGTCATGCGCGCAATCTCGATCTGCCGCTTGGCGATGAGCGGGCGCGCTATCGAGGTGCCCAGCAGGTATTCGCCCTCGTAGATCGCGTTGGCGCGGAACATGGGAAAGACGAAGTCGCGCACGAACTCTTCGCGCAGGTCGTCGATGAATATCTTTCTGACGCCGAACTGCTTTGCCTCTTTTCGCGCCGGCTCGAGCTCTTCGCCCTGGCCGATGTCAGCGGTGAAGGTGATCACTTCGCAGCCGTACTGGTCCTGCAGCCATTTCAGGATAACCGAGGTATCCAGCCCGCCGGAGTAGGCGAGCACGACTTTTTTCACTGTAGTTTTCTTAGTTGCCATTCTGCCGCTCTAAAGAAATGATGAATTTGGATGGTCAAACTGGATATGAGGTCTTAAGCGCCGCATCGTGCGACGAAAACCTGCGCGCTGCGCGCGCCAACCGTGTTTTCCGTACGGATGAAAAGCGCATCCGTACGGAAAACACGGTTATGGATAAAACCAAGGAGGGTTTGGGGTTGGCTTTTATACAAGATAAACAGCCGCAGGTCGATGCGCTCTTGGGCGCCTGCCGACGGCTGTTTCACACCTTTCATTCGACCTTTCCCAGCAGCAGGAATTCCATCAGCGCTTTTTGCGTATGCAGGCGGTTTTCAGCCTCGTCCCAGACGACGCTGTGGGGGCCGTCGATCACTTCCGCGGAAACTTCCTCGCCGCGGTGGGCCGGCAGGCAGTGCATGAACAATGCGTCGGGCGCGGCCAGACGCATCATGTCGGCGTCTACCTGCCAGTCGCTGAAGTCGCGCTTGCGCTCGGCGTCCTCGTCCTCGAAGCCCATGCTCGTCCAGACGTCGGTGGTGACCAGATCGGCGCCGCGGGCGGCCTCCATCGGATCGGCAAAGTGTTCGAAATGCTTGGCGCCGTATTCGCCAGCGCGCTCGGCCTCGACCTCGTAGCCGGGCGGGGTGGAGACGTGCAGATTGAAGTCGAATATGGCGGCCGCCTTCATCCAGCTGTTGCAGACGTTGTTGGAATCGCCGATCCAGGCCACGGTCTTGCCGCTGATCGGGCCGCGGTGTTCGGTGTAGGTGAAAACGTCGCCCATCACCTGGCAGGGGTGATATTCATTGGTCAACCCGTTGATCACCGGCACGCGCGAGACCGCGGCAAAGCGTTCGAGGATTTCCTGATCGAAGGTGCGGATCATGACGATGTCGACCATGCGCGACACGACCTGGGCCATGTCTTCGACCGGCTCCCCGCGCCCGAGCTGGGTGTCGCGGGTGCTGAGAAAAATGGCGGCACCGCCCAGCTGGTGCATGCCGGCTTCGAACGACAGGCGCGTGCGCGTGGACTGCTTCTCGAAAATCATCGCCAGCGTGCGGTCTACCAGCGGGTGGTAGGGTTTGTAGTGTTTGAACTGGTCCTTGATCCAGCGCGTGCGCGCGAACAGATACTCGTACTCCGTGCGGGAAAGGTCGCTGAATTGCAGATAGTGCCGCAGCCGCATGATCGGTCTCCGGCTTCAGTTCGCCGGAGCGCTCTGGCCGAGAAATTCCAGTATCAGGACAGAGAGGCGCTCGACCAGCTGCCGCGCTTCCGCCTCGCTGATGGTGAGCGGGGGCAGCAGCCGCACGACCTTGTCGGCGGTGACATTGATGAGCAATCCGGCATCGAGCGCGCGCTGCACCAGCACCGCGCAGGGACGGTCGAGTTCGATGCCTATCATCAAGCCCATGCCGCGGATCGCGACTACACCC
>JAENXP010000284.1 GCA_016649475.1 Burkholderiales bacterium
GCAACCAGAGCCGTATTTTCACGGAGATGATGCGCCAGGCCGATGTGGCCAAATTCTCCTCTGATCCGGAATTTCTCAAGGTGAAGCGCAAGCGCGAGGAACAGCAGCAGCAAATAGAGAATCTGCGTCTGGCCATCGCTACTATGCCGCTCAAGCAGACCGGTCTGGACGCACGCCGCCGCGATCTGAACGTACGGCTCACTGCCGCGAATGCGGGCCTGACGGCGACCGAGGACGCGCTCTGGCACGACTACCCGCGTTTCATGGAACTGACCAACCCGCGGCCGGTTACGGTGCAGGACCTGCAGCAAAAGCTGCTGCGTGCGGATGAGGTGCTGCTCTCCTATGTGCTGCTGCCACAGGAGGTGGCCATATTCGCCGTGACGCGCGAGCGCTTCCAAATGGTCAATGTCGCGGTCAAGCGCGCGGACGTGGCGAGCCGTGTGCGCGCGATCCGACGCGCCATCGAAAAAGTGGCGGTGGGCGAGTCGGTGCTGTTTCTGCGCGAAATCGCCCCCGACAACCTCCACTCGCTGTATCGGGATCTGGTGGCGCCGCTGGCCGCAGCGCTCGCCGGGAAGCGCAAGGTCATCGTGGTGGCCGACGGACCGCTGCTCACCGTGCCGCTGGAACTGCTGGTGACGCGCTACGGCCAGGCCGAGCAGCGTGCGTTCGAGTCCGCGCGCGCCGCGAGCGACGGCAGTGCCGAGCGGCCTTTCCTGGGTGAATACGGTGCACTCGCCTATTTGGGCAAGGATCATCGCTTTGCCTATCTTCCCAGCTTGTCGGCGCTGGCTTCGCAGCGCCTTTATCCCAAGACGGTCGTGGGTTCGCGGCAGGCGTTCACCGCGTTTGCCGATCCGATATTCGCGCCGGCGGCCGGACAGAATTATTCTCCCGCTACACGCGTGGCGCTGGACCGGCTTGCCGGCAACTACCGCGTAGACCGCGACGGTGCGCCGGACATCCGGCGCCTGAAAGAAACTGCGGACGAGGCGCGCAGCATCGCCCGCATACTCGGGGGCAGCAATCACCTGTTTATCGGCGCCGCGGCGCAGGAGAGAACGGCCAAGTCGGGTGCGCTCAAGGACAGTCTCTATGTGCTGTTCGCAACCCACGGGTTTCTCGGCGGGGAATTCCTGTCGGCTTCGGAGCCGGGCGCGGACAGCGCCGGCGGCGCGGTGCGCGCGAAAAGCCGCGGCCAGCCCTCGCTCGCCCTGACCCTGGTAGGCGACCTGGGCGGCGAGGACGGCATGCTCACCATGAAAGAAGTGATCGAAGACGTCGAGCTGAACGCCGACCTGGTGGCCTTGTCGGCCTGCAATACCGCAGGCGACAGCGCGCAGGCGAACAACGGCGAGGGTTTTGCCGGGCTGACGCGGGCCTTCATGTTTGCCGGCGCCCGGAGCCTGCTGGTTTCGCACTGGAGCGTGGACAGCCTGTCGACCGAAGCGCTGATGACTTCGACCTTCCGCAACATCAAGCGCGGGGAGACCGTGCTCGAGGCGGTGAGCGACGCACGGCGCGAGCTTCGCGGCGGCAGTTACGTCAACGGGCAATATCATTTTTCACGCAGCAATCCGTTCTTCTGGGCTGCCTTCGTCTATGTCGGGGATTGATGGCCGGCACCCCCAGTCTGTCGTTCCGCCTGCGCCGCTACTGGCGTTTTGTTCTCGTGCTTGCGGTCGCTTTCGGCGGCAGCGAGGCGATGACGCGGCTGGGGTGGATGGAGCCGCTGGAAAACATCTATTACGATTATTGGCATCAGTTCGCCGGCAAGCGCCGCGACGCGCTGCACACCGCGGTAGTCGCGGTGGACGAGCAGACGCTGGATCAGTACAAGGATGATCCACTGGCATTCTGGCAGCCGCACTTTGCGCGCGCGATGGAAACGCTCACGCGTGCCGGGGTCAAGGTCATCGGGCTGGATTACCTCTACCAGGTCAGCGCCGAGGACTGGCTGAAAAAGCTCGATCTGCCGGGCAACGACAGCAGCCGCAGTTACGACTCGCCGTTTCGCGCGCAGCTCGCCGCGGGCAACAAGATACTCATCACGCAATTGGTGGAATTGTCGAGCGGGGAGGGAAGGCTGCTGCTGCCGCCGCGCGACCACCTGTACCTGCTGCCGCAGGGCATCAATGACCTCGGCATCGCGAATCTGAACCCGGACGAGGACAACTCGGTGCGGCGCTTCCTGCCGGTATTCGACCCTGATCCGGACAAGCCGGCTGTGGGCTTCGCATTCCAGCTTGCGCTGCGTGCCGCCGGGCTCGATCCGAACCTGAGGCAATGGGACATCGCGGGAGTGAAGTTGGCGCGCGACGCGCTGCCGCGGCTGATCGGCTATGTCGGTCCGCCGGGCAGCATCCTCACGGTGTCGATGAGCAAGCTGCTGCGACCCGATGCCCTGGACGATCCTGAGGTGCAGTTGTTGAAAGGCCGGGTCGTGATCATCGCCGCCAACGACCGCGGCACGCAGGACCGCCACCCCAGCCCCTATTCGCGCGCGACATTCAGCAAGCAGGGCGAACAGATGATAGGCGGCGAGATTCACGCCAATATCGTCGAGACCATACTCACCGGCCAGTATCCGCGCCGGTTGCCGCCGGTGGCTGAATGGATGTATGTGCTCGCGCTGGTCGCGCTCGCGGCGCTGCTGTACCTGCGGCTGCACCCGGTCGACGGTCTGGTCGCCGCGCTGCTGCTGGGCCTGCTCTGTCTGCTGCCGGCATGGTTCATGTTTCTTGACGACTGGCTGCTGCCCGTGGCCAGGGTGCAGATGGCGCTGGGCATAGGCTTTCTGACTACGCTCGGCCTGCGGCTTACCGGCGAGGAACGTGAGCGCGCGCGACTGAAAACAATGTTCGGCCGTTACGTCTCGGACGACGTGGTCAAGGTGCTGACCGAGGGCGAGCGGCCGGATCTCGCCGGCGAGTCGGTACAGGTGACGGTGCTGTTCTCGGACATCCGCAACTTCACCAGTATTTCGGAGAAACTCAGCGCGCACGAGGTGGTGGAAATGCTCAACGCCTATTTCAGCCGCACGACCGAGCCCATCCTGGCCGAGGGCGGGATGGTCAACAAGTTCATCGGCGACGCGGTGATGGCGATTTTCGGCTCGCCGGTGCGGCACGCCGACCATGCGCGGCGGGCGCTGCGGGCGGCAGTGCAGATGGCAAAGGAGGCAGAGGATTTCAAGCAGTGGATGCGCGAGCGCTTTCCGGACCGGGGCTTGCCCGAATTTGGCATCGGCATAGGCGTGCACAGCGGCGAGGCGGTGATAGGCGATATCGGTTCGGTCAAGCGCACGGAATTCACCGCCATTGGTGATACCGTGAATGCGGCGTCCAGACTGGAGGGCGTAACCAAAGAGATGAAGTGCGTGCTGGTGGCGAGCAAAGCCTGCGTCGACGCCGCGGGGGAGGGCGTCATTACCGGCAAGCAGGAGACCATCAAGGTCAAGGGCAAGGACGAACTCATCGAGGCTTTGGAGGTTCTCGGGATCGAGTCAGTTCACCAGGTGCCCGGATCGTGACGCAGGGCGACCGGACCGAATGACAGGGGTAGTCGATTTTTGGTCACTAAATGACCTTTCTTACGGCCGAGTCGCTGAAGCTCGCGCCGAACGATTTGTCGCGCCATTGATTTTTAATAGGTTTTTTGCTGTCAGACACAGGTACGATGTTTGCTTATAGAGACTGGAGCGGGAATTAAACCGTTTCAGTCGGATCATTCTTAGGCAAAAGAGGGGGGCATACCATGAAATTGCTGCAATCAATCTGGGCTGTTGCACTGTTGGCCGTGACACTGGGCGCAAGCGCCCAATCCAGCGATGTAGGTCTGATCAACCAACTGTCGGGCGAGGTGAGCTACGCCGGCCGCGGCGGCACCGAGTCCACGGCACAGGCTTATATGAAAGTGCGCCAGGGCGATAGTTTTACCCTGCCCGCCGGCGCGCAGTTGCGTCTGGTCTATTTCGACGGCAGCCGCCAGGAAACCTGGAAGGGTCCGGCGAGCTTCAAGGCAGGCACCCAGAAAAGTGAGGCGCTCAGCGGGCAGGCGGCGGAAACGATGCAGCTGCCCTCGGGTGTGGCGCAAAAAATCGCGCAGGTGCCCAACCTGGTGCAAATCGCAAAGCTGGGCCGCTCGGGTGGAATCGCCGTGCGCGGCGGGGGCAAGCCCGGCCGCCTGTCGTCCGAACAGCAGGCTGAAGTAAGCCAGGCGAAAGCCACCTATGCGCTGATGCGCCAGAAAGCGTCGGCAGACGATATCACGCCCGAACTGTACTTCTATTCGGTACTGCAGGATAACCTGCTGTACGACGAAATGAAGACGGTCACCGACGAGATGATCAAGCGGCAGCCGAACAATTCCGACGCGCAGGAGTTGGCTGCGTACGTGCAAAGCCGCATTTAGCAGTTCCGAACCGGAGTAGCAGCAGGGGCGCGCAGGCGCCCCGTTTCTTTTCCGCCGGGCGCACAATGTGATCTGGTTTTAAAGTTGATTTCAAATCGAGGGGATACGCCCCGAAGGTCTCGATCCCCCTTCCTCGGTCCCGCTTGACGGGAGA
>JAENXP010000487.1 GCA_016649475.1 Burkholderiales bacterium
AGCCAGATCGGCAGTGGCGCACTTCCGGTGGATACTTTACCCAGCGCCGGAATCGGCCTGACGCCGCGCGGCAGGCGCCGCAGCGGCGCGGCGGACGCGCTGGCTGCGGCTTTTCGCGCTCTGCCGGTGCCGGTGATCGGCCGCATCAGCGAGGGTGAGTTGATCCTGGATCTGCGCTGCCTCGACGATGAACACGAGTTTGTCGTTCAACTGCAGCACCTCGCCTTGCCAAACGGCGCGCCATGATCGTCGCGACCGCCGGCCACATAGATCACGGCAAGACGACCCTGGTCAGGGCCTTGACCGGGGTCGACACCGACCGCCTGCCTGAGGAAAAGGCACGCGGCATTTCGATCGACCTCGGTTTTGCCTACTGGCGCACTCCCGCAGACCAGCTCACTGTCGGATTCGTGGACGTGCCGGGCCACGAGCGCTTCGTGCGAAATATGCTGGCCGGCGTCTGCGGCATCGACTACGTCATGCTCGTGGTCGCCGCCGACGACGGCGTGATGCCGCAGACCGTCGAACACCTGCATATCCTCGAACTCCTGTCGGTGAAAATGGGCATTGCCCTGATCACCAAGATCGATCGAACCTCGCCGCAACGTGCGCAGGAGGTGGCTGCAAGCGTGAAGGAGCTGCTTGCTTTGACCGGCCTCGCCTCGATCGATGTGGTGCCGGTTTCGGCGGTGTCCGGAAGCGGCATGGACGGGGTGCGCTCAGCGCTGGCCGATGCTGCGAGGAGCTTGCGCCGCCAGGGGCAGCTCGGGCGGCGATTCCGGTTTGCCGTCGACCGCGTTTTCACCGTGGCCGGAAGCGGTACCGTCGCCACAGGCACGGTTTTTACCGGCGCTGCGGGTCCCGGGGACAGGCTGACTCTCTCGCCCGCCGGCGTCGAGGTCCGCGTTCGCACCATTCAAAAGGACGGGAAGATGGCGGATCAGGCGGTCGCAGGCGAGCGCTGCGCGCTCAACCTGTCCGGCGTCGAGGTTGCCGACGCGGGACGCGGGGACTGGCTGGTATCCCCCGCGCTGCACGCGCCTACGCTGCGCGTGGATGTGCGCCTGCAGTTGCTCGGATCGGAAACCCGGCCGCTGAAGCATTGGACGCCCGTACATCTGCACCATGGCGCGAAAGACGTGACGGCGCGGATTTCGATCCGGCGGGGTGCCGAGATCAGACCGGGAGAATCGGCGATGGCGCAATTGATCGTCGACAAACCCGTCGCAGCGCTGAACGGCGATCGCTTCATCGTCCGCGACCAGTCGGCGCTGCGCACCATCGGCGGGGGTTCGGTCATCGACCCGTTCCCGCCACCCCGGCGCCGCGACCCGCAATTGCGCGCTTCTCAGTTGCAGGCGCTCGAATCCGCGGACCCGCGGGAGGCACTGGACGCGCTGCTCGCATGCTCACCCGACGGCGTGAACCTGTCATGGTTCGCGCGCATTTTCAATCTGGACGACGAGCGCGTGGCGGCACTCGTGCAAAGCAAGGACATCGTGGTCGTCGGCAAGGAACTTCGTACCGGTCTATCGCGTGCGAGCGTCGAGGCGATCAATGCGGCCGTTCGCGACGCGCTGGCCCGGTTCCATGCGGCTACTCCACGCGCGCTCGGCATGGAGACTGCCGCGCTTCGTCGCGAATGCGCCCCCCGACTGGCGGCGGAAACGTTTCAATTCCTGCTGCGCCGGCTTGCCGACGAAAGGCACATCGAGCTAAGCGGATCGGTGGCCAAGGTGCACCGGCACGTAGCCACCGACAATCCGGCAGACGAAAGTTTGTGGCAACGGGTGCGCCCCATGCTCAACGGCGCGGGATTCAACGGCTTGACGATTGTGGAACTCGCTACGGCGGCGAAGATCAGCGAGCCGGTTCTGAAGGATTTTCTGCACCGCAAGGCAAAAACCGGGGAACTCGTCTGCGTCACGCCGGAGCGGTTTTACCTGCGCGCTACCTTGGCACAGTTTGCGGCTGTCGCCGAGTCCGTGTTTCGCGCTGCGCCCGAGGCCAGATTCAGCGCCGCGCAGGTCCGGGATCGTACCGATATCGGGCGCACGCGGGTGATCCAGATCCTGGAATGCTTCGACCGTCTGGGCATCACCCAGCGCATCGGCGACCTGCGCGCAATCAGCAAGGACTTTGCGCCGATCCTTGGCCCCTCCGCGCAACAGCGACCCAAGGCGTAATTACCCGCATCCGGACTTTTCGATCATGTCAAAAACTCACGATCTCGTCGTCATCGGCACCGGCATTACCGGACTGAGCGCAGCCAGGCAGGCGCTGGAAAGCGGCCTGTCCACGGTCACTCTGGAAGGTCTGATCTACGGCGGACTGGTCACCAACATCAATGAACTCGATGGCGAGATCCAGGGGTCTGGAATCGATGTTGCGGCAAGCATCATGATGAAGGTACGCAAACTCGGAGGAGAGCATCTTGCGGCGAGCGCAACGTCGATCGCAGTGGAGGGCGAGGGCATCGTCGTGCATAGCGATGCCGGCGCGCACCGGGCCAGCGCAGTCATCATTGCCTCGGGCGCCAGGCTCAGGCGGCTGGGAGTGCCGGGAGAAAGCGAGTTTGAGGACAAGGGTGTTTCACACTGCGCGGATTGCGACGGTCCGTATTACCAGGATCGTGACGTAGTCGTGGTTGGGGGCGGAGATTCGGCGCTGCAGGAGGCCCTGGTTCTGAGTGAATATGCGAACCGGGTTCACCTGGTGCATCGCGGCGAGAACTTCCGGGCGCGCAGGCAGTTTGCAGACCGGATCGCCGGGCATTCGAACATATCGGTTCATTGGCGCACACGTGTAGAAGCGGTGCTGGGTGGGGAATCGGTACAGGCAGTGCGCGTGCGCAGGCTGGATAGCGAGGCGGTGGACGAGATCGCTTGCGCCGGTTTTTTCGCCTACGTCGGCCTCGAACCTGCCTGCGGGTTCGTGCCGGACGCTGTCTTGCGCGACCTCGACGGGTCCCTGCTGACGGATGCCGGGCTGCGCACGGCCATGCCGGGGGTATTTGCGGCGGGCGCCGTCCGCTCGGGCTACGGCGGCTTGCTCGCAGACGCGGTAGCGGAAGGTACGGCTGCGGCAAAGTCAGCCTTGGCATTGAT
>JAENXP010000386.1 GCA_016649475.1 Burkholderiales bacterium
CGACTGGGGCAAGAGCATCGCGCGCTATGATTCGGAGCCGGAAACGCAGGAGGGGCGCAAACAGCTGGCGGCACGCGCCAAGTCCGCTGAGGCTATGCGCGACCACTCGCTCGCCGCCTACCACAATTACGAACTTGCCTCGGCGGCGATACAGATCGCAATCGTACTCGCTTCGGCGGAGATCATCACCGGCGTTGTCATGCTTACCTGGATTGCCGGCGGGCTGGGGCTGGTCGGAGTTGTTTTTTGCGCCCTGGGGTTTCTTGCGCCGACTGCGGTCCATCTATTCTAAGAGGCCATTTCGGCAATACCGATATGGTCACCAAGCGGCAGATGCGCCCGCCCGAGTGCGCGACCGATCGTCGTCAGTCAGCGGTGGAAAGATAACCCGCGGTGACGTGCTCCGGCACGATGTTGCTGATGCGCCACCGGTCGGTCTGCGCTTCGAATTCGAACAGTAAAGGTGTGGCGTTGGCGATATGCTGCTCCAGCAGGTCGGCGCCCAGACTGTATACCAGGACGTAAAGCGGTCCGCCGTGCGCGACCAGCAGGGTCGGCGCTTCCGTGTCCAGCGCATCGCCAAGACCGGCCTGGGTGCGCAAAACGAAATCGCGCAAGCTCTCGCCATTCGGCGGCTCGTGGCGCCAGTCCAGGTCATGCGAAGGCGTGCCAACCAGATCGCCGAACCATCGTTCGCGCAGCCGCGGTTCCGCAATCACCGGCGCACCCACGATTTCCGCCGCTGCATGTGCCGTCTGCCAGGCTCGCCGCATGTCGCTAGCCAGGATGCGTTCGACCGGATGCGCGCGCAGATAAGAGGCAGCGCGCCTGGCTTGTTCCATTCCGGTCGGGTTCAGGGGAATTTCCGGAGTCTGGTAAATCCGGCGCGCGTTGCCCTCGGTTTCGCCATGGCGCAGGAAGATGAAACGCCGCGCGCGCGGTTGCAGCGGCCGCTTCGCGGCTAGGCGCTGTACCTCATCCAGGCCGTGCTTGACCAGACGGGATCGCCATACCTGCAATGCCTGTTCTGCCGTCATGTAGCCACCTGCCTCGAGACCGCGCAGCCTGCCCGCCGCCTTCCGCGGCGGGCGCCGGCGCCCGTCTCTATTCCTTTTCTTTGGTGACGACCACGCTATTGACGAATAGCACGCTGGGGAAGGTGCGGTTCAACGTCTTGCTGTGAAAATTGGTCATCTCCATGCCGTTGTCGTAGCGGATCACGTCGCCTTTTTTCAGCGGAATGGCGTTGGCGGCCAGCCACAGCGTCTTCTTGTTCTGCGTCACTTCGATGTACGTGTAGGGTTTCGCCTCGACGGTGCTGAGGACCTTGGCTTTTTGCGGTAGCTGGGCGTCGGGCGCTGCCTTACCCTCCATCTTCGCAGGCACCGCCGGATGGCCGGAGGGAAGCGACTGGGCTACGACGGCAACGGAAAAAAAGGCCAGTGCAAGCAATACTGTAAGGTGTTTCATCGGCTGGTGGCTTTCCTGATTTGGAGACCGCTCATTATACCTCCTCAAACGGGCAGCCGCCGTCGCGCGGCGTGGCTCTTCGCGGCAATCAGAGCCTGCATTCACCGGATGAAACGCGACGTATCCGACCGTGAATGAGTGCAATGCGCGCAGGCGATCATTCCCGGATCAGCACCACCGGGCAAGGGGCCAGGTGCACGGTTTTGGCGGCGACCGAACCCAGCATCAATGCCGACATCGCGCCGACGCCGTGGGTACCCATGATTATCATGTCGCATTTCAGCTTTTTTGCCTCGCTCGCCAGACTCTTCGCAATCGGCCCCACCAGGATATGGGTGGTGCAGGGCAGCGCGGCGCGATCGAACATCGTCTTTGCGCGCCGCAGGGCGTCCTCCCCCTCTTCGCGGTAGTAGCGCTGCAACGCCTCGTGTCCTATGGGCTTTATCACGCCGCCCAGGGTGGGAAGCGGCAGATGCACATAGACCAAATGCAACTCGGGTTTCTGCTTGTACGCCGCCGCCTGGCGTATCGCCGCCTTCGCCACTTTGGCCGAATGCGACGATCCGTCGACCGCGATCAGGATTCTGCTCACGTTATTCTCCTGGTTGATGACGACTCCGCTGCTGTCAAATGATGCACAGCAAGCCTTGCCGGATATGCTCGCCCAGATTTGCCGCCCTGGCCAGACCGGCGAAACCGAAAGCGGCTACCAGCCCACCAGCCGCCAGCCTGAGGCGTCGATTGGAAGTAATGTCGCGCAGGCGCTTGAACGCCATTCCCGCCAGCAGCAGGTTGGGCAGGGTTCCAAGCCCGAACGCCAGCATCACGCCCGCGCCGCTGGCTGCCCCGCCGCTCAGCAACGCGGTTGCCAGCAGGCTGTACACCAAGCCGCAGGGCAGCCAGCCCCACAGCGTACCCAGCAGGAAAGCCTTGCCCGAGGTATCGGCAGGCAGGAATCTGGCGCTGTAGGGCTGGACGCGGCGCCACAACGAGGCGCCCAGCGCCTCCAGCCGCGTCAGCTGCTTGCCCAGGCCCGCCAGATACAGACCCAGGCTGATCAGAACCAGGTTGGCGAGCACGTAGAGCAGCATTTGCACCGGGAGGACCTGGTTGAACATGAGCCCGGCTCCACCGATCATGCCCATGAGCGCCCCTGCGACGGCATAGCTGGAGATGCGCCCCGCGCTATAGGCCAGATGCAGGTTCCATGCGCGCCCGCGGCGCGGCGTTTGCACTGTCAGCGCGCCGACTATTCCGCCGCACATGCCGACGCAATGCACGCCGCCCAGAAGCCCGATCAGGAAGGCGGCTGCGAACCCCGCCTCCACGGTCTAGATCACTTTGGAATAACTCGCGCGCCTGCTCGCCTGGCGCAGGTATTTGTCGAATACCATGCACAGGATGCGCACCAGCAGCCGGCCCCTGGGAGTCACCACGATCCAGTCGCCGTCCAGCTCGACCAGGCCGTCCTTGGCGTAGTCGCGCAACTCCGCCAGCTCGGCGGCAAAGTAGCTGGGAAAATCGATAAGGTGCGCGATTCCGATCGCTTCCATCGAAAGCTCGAAATGGCAGGACAGCGCCTGAATCACCGCGCGCCGCACCAGGTCGTCGGCGGTGACTTCGATGCCGCGCATCACCGGCAGCAGGCCACTGTCCAGGCGGTCGTAGTATTCCTCCAGTGTGCGCACGTTCTGGCTGTAGGTCGGACCGATTTTTCCGATCGAGGAGACACCCAGTCCGATCAGATCGCAATCGCCATAGGTGGAGTAGCCCTGAAAATTGCGGTACAAGCGCCCTTGCCGCTGGGCCACGGCGAGGTCGTCGTCTGGCTTGGAGAAATGGTCCATGCCGATGTAGACGTAGCCTGCGCCAAGCAGCGTCTCGATCGCGCTGATCATGAGCTGAAGCTTTACTTCGGGCTGCGGCATGTCGGCATCGAGTATGCGCCGCTGCGGCTTGAACACCGCCGGCAAATGCGCGTAGTTGTAAAGCGCGATTCGATCCGGCGAGCACTCGATCACCTGGGCCAGCGTGTCGCTGAAGCCGGCCATGGTCTGTTTGGGCAAACCGTAAATCAGATCGATATTGACCGATTTGAAGCCATGCGCGCGCGCGGCCTCGATCACTTCGACGGTTTCTTCGACGCTCTGGATGCGGTTGACCGCGCGCTGCACTTCGGGGTTGAAGTCCTGCACCCCGATGCTGATGCGGTTCATCCCTAGCGCCCCGAGCAGCGCCACTTTTTC
>JAENXP010000658.1 GCA_016649475.1 Burkholderiales bacterium
CGTCAGATGTGTATAAGAGACAGTTCCTATTCAGAGGAGTGGGCTCATTCGAGCATCAGACGTAACAACTTCGCCATTTTACCAGTTTGGCACCAGCTCTTTTCGGGATAGTCGGACCGCATTGCGCGGCAGGAATTCACCCGTCCCTGCCCAGCACCATCATCGCGCCCCGCTCCGCAATCATCAGCGTCGGCGAATTGGTGTTGCCCGAGGTGATCGCCGGCATGATGGAAGCGTCGATGACGCGCAGCCCTTCGATACCGCGCACCCGCAGTTGCGGATCGACCACCGCGGTCGCATCGTCCGCGCGCCCCATCTTGCACGTGCCCACCGGATGAAAAATGGTAGTGCCGACGTTTCCGGCCGCTCTCACCAGATCTTCGTCGGTGTGAAAATCCGGTCCCGGCAGGAATTCCTCCGGCGCGTACTTCTGCATCGTCCGGGTGCCGAGCACGATGCGCCGCGCCAGCCGCAGCGACTCGGCCGCGATCGTCTGATCCTGCGGCGCACTCAGATAGTTGAGCATGATGGCCGGATGCGCGCGCGGGTCGGCAGACTTGATGCGCACATGTCCGCGCGAGGCCGGCCGCAGGTTGCAAACGCTCGCGGTAAACGCGGGAAACGGGTGCAAAGGATCGCCGAACTTGTCCAGCGACAAGGGCTGCACGTGAAACTCCAGGTTGGGCGTGGGCTGCGCCGGATCGCTCTTCAGGAACGCGCCCAGCTGGGAAGGCGCCATGGTAAGCGGTCCGGTGCGATGCAGCGCGTATTCGAGCGCCATCTTTGCCTTGCCCCACCAGGAATTGGCCATGGTATTGAGCGTAGGCACGTTTTGCACCTTGAACGCCATTCGAAGCTGCAGGTGGTCCTGCAGGTTTTCGCCCACAGGCAAATCGTGTGCCACGGGTATGCCGTGCTGCTGCAACAGCGCGCCCGGCCCGATCCCGGAGAGTTGCAGGATTTGCGGGCTTCCGATCGCGCCTGCAGCGAGTATGGTATCGCGCGTGGCGGCAGCGAACAGCTCCTCGTCTCCGCGAGCGAATTCGACACCCAGCACGCGCCTGCCCTCCAGGCGCAGCTTTTTCACCTGCGCGCCGGTGATCACCGTGAGATTGGGCCGGTTCATGGCCGGGCGCAGGAACGCCTTGGAACTGTTCACGCGCACGCCGCGGCGCTGGTTCACCTCGAATTTGGAACTGCCAGCGTTGTCGCCGCAGTTGAAGTCCTCGACCTTGGCAATACCGGTTTCGAGCGCAGCCTCGCGAAAAGCATCCAGGATCTCCCAGGACAGGCGCTGGCGCTCGACCCGCCACTCGTGCCCCTCGGAAGGGTCCAGCGTACGCGCACCGTGGAACGCGTCGGCGCCGCGCCAGTTGTCTTCGGATTTCTTGAAAATCGGCAGCACGCTTTGCCACGACCAGCCGGGATCCCCGCTCTGGCGCGCCCATTCATCGTAGTCGCGCTCCTGGCCGCGCAAGTAAAGCATCGCGTTGATCGAGGAACTGCCGCCCAGCACCCGGCCGCGCGCATAGAGGATGGAGCGCCCGTTGAGTCCGGGGTCGGGTTCGGTCTTGTAGCACCAATCGGTGCGCGGATTACCGATACAGTAAAGATAGCCGACCGGGATATGGATCCAGATCCAGTCATCCTTGCCGCCGGCCTCCAGCAGCAGCACCCTGTTGTGCGGCTCGGCGGACAGGCGGTTGGCGAGCAAGCATCCGGCTGTGCCGCCGCCGACGATCACGTAGTCATATAGACCTGCCGTTTTCATGTTCATTTTGGATATCCCCTTGCTGCAACAAAAGCGTACACAGGACAAATCCTACAGCAGCAAGCGCGCAAGCCGAGGAAAAAACGGATGCCTGGCGCTCGCGCAATCACCTGGTATCGGTGGCCTGGGCGCCCCCGCTGCCGGCAGTATCCTGCCCTGGCGGCGTCCAGCCATCTCGCCAGGTTTGCAGCGGCAGCACGAACGGCGGCTCGCCGTTGTCGAGAAACCAGGAGTCCACCGCCCATGGCGCCAGGCCGGCGCGCTCTTCTATGACCGCGGTGGTATGCGGCCAGGTGAACAAGGACCAGCGCGTGGCGCGATCCGCGACCTGATGCCAGCGCAACAGTCCGTATTTTTGCAGCATGCGCAGATAAATCGTAGTGTTGGTCGACTCGTCTATGCAGTC
>JAENXP010000820.1 GCA_016649475.1 Burkholderiales bacterium
GCTTGCTCCACGTCACGATACCGGCGGCATCCTGACCGCGGTGCTGCATCACCGTCAACGCGTTATAAAGATCCTGGTTTACAGCTCGTGCACTGACAATTCCGACCACGCCACACATCGCTTTATATCTCCACGACCATCAGGTCATTTCAGGGTTGACAAGTTCTTCAGGGATGTCGACAGGCAGCGATTCTGCCTCCTCATCCGGCATCAGCAATTCAAGACCTTTCGGTGCCATAACCTTGATCCAGTCAGCCACAATTTCGACGTGTGGAATCAAGCGAGACTGAAGCCACCAGTCATCGTTGTCAAAACTGGCAAACTGGCCACCAATAATAAACACGGCGAGCAACAAAACGCCCCGTGCGGCACCAAATAGTGAGCCCGATAAGCGGTCCATACCGTTGAGTACCGACATACGCACCAGCTTTGATATTCCCCATCCCAGCAAACCGCCGACAGACAGGATAATGGCAAACACCAGTATCCGCCCGAACCACGTTTGCAACTCCTCGGAACTCAACCAGCTCGAGGAGACGTTGCCCGCTGCCGGACCGAAATACAAGGAAGCCCAGATCGCGACCAGGAGTGCCGCAATGGAGATGGCTTCTTTGACAAAGCCGCGGACAAATCCGACGACAATGGACAGGCCGAGCGCAACCGCGATGATAATGTCGATAATCGGCATCGGAGGTGTCGTGTCAGCCCGGCACGTCGTGGAAAATTGAGGAAACGGATTCTATCACGGGTGCGGAACAACCTGACCTTTCTGTCCCACCTTCGACAGCCGGCTGGCCATGGCCTCAGCGCTCTCGCGGTCCTTTTGCGGCCCGATTCGGACGCGGTGCAGCTGCCCCGTATCGGTCGTGAGCTGGCTGAGGAATGCCGCATACCCCTGTTTGCGAAGATCGGCGGCCAGTTTCTCGGCGTTCTCCTTACTCGAAAAACTACCCAGCTGTACCGCCCACATACCCGTCGTGGAAGCGGCTGTCGGCGTTTTGGCCTCGATCGGTGGCTTTGGCTCAGCGACCTTCGGCGTCGGTTCCGGCTTTTTTTCGACGACCGGCGTAACTTCTTGCGCCTTTTCGGCTTCAGGCTTATCGGGTGTTGGCGTCGCTGCCTGCGGTGCAGCGCTTGTCGCATTGGCAGTCGGCACGGGCTCGGTGCGATTCCGGTCAAGTACCACGGTCTGTGTCGTCTGCGCGTCCTGGCCCGGCAGCAACACGCGCTCCGAGACAATCTCAGTCTCTTTCGGCGGGCCATCGAGAAATATGGGTACAACCAGTACGACAAACAATACAAGGATAGCAGCGCCGATGATGCGTTCTTTCAAGGCTCGTTCCATCATGATTGGGGTCGCGAGTATAGCTCAAGGTTTCGAAGTGTGGGGCCGACCAGGTAGAACGATCCCGTCACCAGTATTCTGTCATTTTCTGACGCGTTGCGCCGCGCATAATCCATCGCGTTGTCAATCGATTCACCAATCCGGCAGGGTCGGCCACAGGCATTGGCAATGCGCCGTGCGAGTTCATCCGCAGGGACGGCGCGCGGACTGCTCGCCGTGACCGCGATCCAGTGGTCGACCACCCCGTTCAACACCGTGGCAATGCCCTCAACATCCTTGTCGTCGAGA
>JAENXP010000792.1 GCA_016649475.1 Burkholderiales bacterium
GCGGGCAATTTCTCCAGTTGGCTGCATCGTTTCTACCCCCACCGGAGCTTCCGTACCCAGCTCGCGCCCACCAGCGGCGCCATGGGCTACGGCGTGCCCGCCGCGATCGCGGCCAAGATCGTGCATCCCGAGCGAACCGTGGTGTCGTGGAACGGCGACGGGTGTTTCCTGATGTGCGGACAGGAACTTGCGACCGCGGCGCAGTACGGCGCGAACGTGATATTCATCGTGGTCAACAACGGCATGTACGGCACCATACGCATGCACCAGGAGCGCGAATATCCGGCGCGGGTGCACGGCACGGCGCTAGCCAACCCCGACTTCGTGCTGCTCGCGCGCGCCTACGGCGCGCACGGCGAGCTGGTGGAAGAGACCTCCCAGTTCGCCGCCGCCTTCGAGCGCGCCCTGGCCGCCACTGAGGCCGGCGGAAAAGCGGCGCTGATCGAGTTGCGCATCGATCCACAGGCGATCACGCCCAATACCACGCTGGACGCGCTGCGGGAGCAGGCGATGAAGCGGCGCTGAGCGCAGGCGCTGTCCCGGCTTTTCGCCGGCTCAGGTCGACAGCGTCCTGCCCAGTTTGCTTTCTATCGCGCCGATTTTGCTCTTCAGCCGCCCTCTTTTTCCGGCGCGATAATCGATCTTGATCGAGGTTGAAATCCGGTTGCAGTCCTGGCTCATGGTCTGGTAGCAGGCGGTGACCAGCGCCATCACCTGCTCCCACTCGCCTTCGACGATGGTACCCATCGGCGTCAACTGATACGGCAGTCCGCTCCTGTCGATGATGTCGAGCGAACGCGCCACGTACTGGCTCAGGCTTTCGCCTTTGTCCAGGGGCGACATGGAAAATTCAAGCAGAACCATATGCGGTCTCCTCAATCAAACGGGTCTATTCGAACCATACACCGTTTGACGGCTCGCATATAATCAACGGGGTCGGAAAGTGCAATGCCGGGTCGCCGCGACGGCCGAACCGAAAAACCGGGAGACTGTAGCTATGATGCGCGAAATCCGAGGTGTCGCCCAGGACGAATCCGGGGTACAGCGACGCTGGTTTCACAATGATTATTTCGATCTGTTTGTCTGGCATACCGATCAGGGCGAAACCGTATCGTTTCAGCTTTGCTACGGCGCCGACACGAACGAGCGGGCGCTGGAGTGGCGCAAAGACCACGGCTGGTTCCAAGACGGAAAAGCGACCCCCGACCCGGCAGAACCGATTGCGTCGCGATTTGAACTCGCCGCAAGGGAATTGCCGGTTTCCATACGCACGGCGGTAGCCGCAAGACTGCGGGAATATGCCGAGCAGGTCAGCGTCACTTCCCGCCGTTCCAAGGTCCGGCGCGCGGCATGGCAAAAGGACGTTCCGGGGTCGGGTTGACCTTTTTCGCTTTTGGCGGGCGGGTCGCGAAATCAGGAAGGGCGAGCGCGCGCCTCTAGTGGTGGAGGATCTTGGACAGAAACAGCTGCGCCCGCTCCGAGCGCGGCTTGCCGAAAAAATCCTCCTTGGTGGCGTCTTCGACGATGCTGCCTTCGTCCATGAAAATGACGCGGTGCGCCACCTTGCGCGCAAAACCCATTTCGTGGGTTACGCACATCATGGTCATCCCCTCCTGCGCGAGTTCGACCATCACGTCGAGCACCTCGTTGATCATTTCGGGATCGAGAGCGGAGGTCGGTTCGTCGAACAGCATGCAGATCGGGTCCATCGCCAAAGC
>JAENXP010000664.1 GCA_016649475.1 Burkholderiales bacterium
GGGGGTTCGAGTCCCTTCCTGGGCACCATGCCATGCTGTTTCGTGAGTGGGTAGCGAAAAGAGCGGTGGTACCTTTCGATTCCAGGGTTCAGTAGCTGACTTTGAGGGAAATTGATGCAAACAAGTTTGGAGAACTTAGGCTCGCTTGAGCGCCGTCTCAGCATGGCTGTTCCGGTTGAGGAGATTGAGAAACAGGTCGACGAACGGCTGAAGAAGCTCTCCCGCACCCTGCGTATTCCGGGCTTCCGTCCGGGCAAGGTGCCGATGAAGCTGGTTGCCCAACAATATGGACCGCAGGTGCGCTCCGAGGTTATCGGAGACGCCGTGCAGAAGGCGTTCGGCGACGCCGTGAGCGAGCAGAACCTCAAGGTCGCCGGGTATCCGCGCATCGAACCAAAATCGAGCGAAACCGATGCCAAGAACTTCGAATTCACCGCCACGTTCGAGGTGTATCCGGAAGTGGTGCTGGGCGATATGCACGAAAGCAAGATCGAACGTCCTGCGCTGACGATAGGCGATGCAGAGGTCGACAAAACGCTGGACATTCTGCGTAAACAACGCCGGCATTTCCACGGCGTGGAGCGGCCGGCGGCCACGGGCGACCAGATAACCGCGGATTTCCTGGGCAAGATCGACAGTGTCGAATTCGCCGGCGCCACGGCCAATGATTTTGTCTTCGTGCTGGGCGAAAACAAGATGTTGCCCGAATTCGAGGCCAACGCCCTTGGGATGGCGGCTGGCGCGAGCAAAAAGTTCGAAATGACGTTCCCTGCCGATTATCACGGAAAGGAAGTGGCTGGAAAGACGGCGAGCTTCGATTTGACGGTGAAACTGGTCGAGGAGCCGCATCTTCCCGAAATTGACGCCGATTTTGCACGCTCGCTCGGCGTGGCCGATGGAGACCTCGCCAAGATGCGCACCGAGGTCATGGCGAATATCGGACGCGAGGTGAAAAAGCGCACCGCGGCCGATATCAAGAACAAAGTCATGCAGGCGCTGATCGATGCGAACAAAATCGATCTGCCCAAGGCACTGATCGAGATGGAAACCCAGCGTCTGGTACAGAGCGCGCGCGCCGATCTGGAGGCGCGCGGCATGAAGATGGAGCAGTTTCCCATTGGTCCGGAGATGTTCGAGCAGCAGGCGCAGCGGCGCGTGTCGCTGGGATTGATCATCGCCGAATTGGAGAAGGCGCATGGACTTGCGGCCAAGCCGGAGCAGGTGCGCGCCCTGGTGCAGGAGCAGGCGGAGAGCTACGAGCAGCCGGATGAGGTGGTAAAATGGCTTTATTCACAGCCGCAGCGACTCTCCGAGATGGAAAGCCTGGCGCTTGAGGACAATGTGGTCGCCTGGGTGCTTGCGCAGGCCAAGGTCGAGGACAAGGTTGTGAATTTTGATGAATTCATGGGGAAATCGGCATGATGCAGCCGGGCTGGAAGCCGCAAGCGGCGGGATGGACACAGCCGCAGGCTGATTTCGAGGGGCCGCAAAGCCTCGGACTGATTCCCATGGTGATCGAGCAGAGTGGCCGGGGCGAGCGCGCCTACGACATCTACTCGCGCCTGCTCAAGGAGCGGGTGGTGTTCCTGGTTGGCGTGGTGAACGAGATGACCGCCAACCTCATCGTCGCGCAGATGCTGTTCCTCGAGTCGGAAAATCCAGACAAGGACATCTCCTTCTATATCAATTCACCGGGCGGTTCGGTCTCCGCCGGACTCGCGATTTACGACACGATGCAGTTCATCAAGCCCGACGTCAGTACGCTGTGCGTGGGCCAGGCCGCCAGCATGGGTTCCTTCCTGCTCGCAGCCGGGGCCAAGGGAAAGCGATTCTGTCTGCCGAATTCCCGTGTCATGATTCACCAGCCGATGGGCGGTTTCCAGGGGCAGGCCTCCGACATCGAAATTCACGCCAAGGAAATTCTGTATCTGCGCGGGCGGCTGAACGAAATGCTGGCTTTGCATACGGGCCAGAGTGTGGAAACCATAGCGAACGATACGGACCGGGACAATTTCATGTCGGCGGACGAAGCGGTGAAATACGGTTTGGTGGACAAAGTATTGAGCAATCGCGCCGACGTTCAGAAATGAGGCTTAAATGACAGAAAAAAGCACCGGTGAGAAGCTCTTGTACTGTTCCTTCTGCGGCAAGAGCCAGCA
>JAENXP010000822.1 GCA_016649475.1 Burkholderiales bacterium
CCCTAGGCAAAGGCCACCAGGCGATCATGGAAACCGCCTATGGCGTGTCCAAAGTGGTCGGCGGCAAGGTGACCATAACCAAGATAAAGCGCTACCCCGCCGAAATGGTGAATCCGCCGGAGGGTGTGAAAGCCGCTGACTGGATCGCCGGCGGCTTCAAGCACTAGACCGAATCGGAAACGGCTGCCCATGGCGGGCAGCCGTCTTCCTTCAGTATTCCTCAATGGCAGAATTCGTTACCGTCCTCGTCGACGGCATCTTCTACTCGGCCTGGCTTTTCGTGGCCGCCGTTGGCCTTACGCTGATCTACGGCGTGATGAAGATCGTCAATCTGACGCACGGCAGCTTTTACGCGCTCGGCGCGTACGCGGGGGCTTCGTTCACCGGCGCCTGGATCGCGCACGGCTATCCGCCGATGCTGTCCTATGCCGTGCTGCTTGCCGCCGCGATCATCATCACGCTGGTATTTGCGCCCTTGATCGAGCGCGGCATCCTGCGCTTCATGTACGCCAAGGAAGAGGTGGTAATCCTGCTCATCACCTATGCGCTGTTCCTGATTCTCGAGGACGTGATCAAACTGGTCTGGGGCGTGGACCCGTATTTCATTTCGGAGCCCTACGGGTTGCTGGGCAGCTTCGATGTCGGTGAGATGACTTATCCGACCTATAACCTTATCCTGGTCGGAATCGCGATCGTCGCCGCTGGCGGTCTCACGTTGCTGCTGCAGGGGACGCGTATCGGCAAGCTGCTGCGCACCGTCATCCACGATCCGGAGGTGAGCCGTGCAATGGGGATCAATGTCGACCGCTTTTACCTGGTCACTTTCACGTTCGGCTCCATGCTGGCTGCGATAGGGGGCGCCTTTACTGCGCCCACGGTTTCGGTTGTCCCGGGTCTGGGCGTGGAGATTATCGTTTTGTCTTTCGCAGTGGTCGTGATCGGCGGTTTGGGCAGTCTGCCGGGCGCGGCATTGGGTGCGGTCATCGTCGGGCTGGTGCGCTCTGCCACGATCCACTATGTGCCTGCGCTCGAATTGTTCGTGATCTACTTCGTCATGGCCATGGTGCTGGCGTTCCGGCCGCGCGGCCTGTTCAGCCTTGCCGAGCCGAGGAAGATATGAGCAGTATCACGCCTCGCGACCGCACGCTGCCGATACTCGGCGCGGTGCTGCTTGCAGTCATTGTATTCGGCCCGCTGCTGCCGAAATGGGCACTGTTCCTGGTCACGATCGCAATCGCCAAAGGCATCGTGTCGCTGGGCCTGATGCTGCAGTTGCGCGCCGGACTGGTATCGTTCGGGCAGGCGCTCTACTACTGCATCGGCGGGTATACCGCGGGCAGTCTCGGCCGATTCTTCGATATCAGCGACATGCTGCTGCAGATGATCTGCGGCGCATCGGCCGCCGCCTTCGTCGCCCTCATTCTTGGCTTTCTGCTGGCGCGTTACCGCGGCATTTTCTACGGCCTGCTGAGCATGGCGCTGTCGATGATCCTGTATGGGCTGCTCGCAAAAAGCGAATCACTGGGCTCGACCGACGGCATCAACATTCTGCCTTCCACCATCTTCGGCATTCGCCCGGTGCAGGAATGGCTGCGCTATGTCGTGCTCGTGACCGGCTGCAGTGTTGC
>JAENXP010000581.1 GCA_016649475.1 Burkholderiales bacterium
CCCACCCCTGGAGCGGGCACGGTGAAAGAGCCGCGGAAATTCCGGCGCACGAATTTCATTACTCGAGCATCGACGGACTGGCCGCGGACACGCGCTTCGCCTACCGCGTGGCGCGCGGTTTCGGCACCGACGGAAAATCCGACGGCATCGTGGTCAACAACCTTCTGGCCAATTACGCGCATCTGCGCAGCGCCGGCAGCTACGACTGGGCCGCGCGCTTCGTCGGGTTCGTTCGGGACAAGGCGGGTCGCCGCACGCCGGCGCCGACCTTGGCTGCAGCGCACTGATATGCGCGCATGAGCGCAGCCGGCAATCGCGCCATGCTCCCGGGCACGGTCTATCTGGTGGGGGCAGGGCCCGGCGATCCGCAGCTGCTGACCCTGCGTGCGGCAAAACTGATTGCCGAGGCCGAAGTCGTCGTCCACGACCACCTCGTTTCGGCGCCCATACTCGAGATGTGCCATAGCGGGGCGCAGCTCATCTACGCCGGCAAAGAGCGCGGCAATCATACGCTCGACCAGGCCGATCTGAATCAGCTGCTGGTTCGCCTCGCGCGCGAGGGCAAGCGCGTAATCCGGTTGAAAGGCGGCGATCCGTTCATTTTTGGCCGCGGCGGCGAAGAGGTGGAGGCGCTGGCTGCAGCCGGCATCGCCTTCGAGGTGGTTCCGGGAATCACGGCGGCCTGCGGCGTCGCGACCTACGCCGGCATTCCGCTGACCCATCGCGATCATGCCAATTCGTGTTTGTTCGTTGCCGGCCACCTAAAGAACGGCAGCATCGATCTGGACTGGGACTTCCTTGCGCGCCCGGGTCGCACGCTGGTGGTGTACATGGGACTGCTGGGTCTGCCCATCCTGTGCCGCGAACTCGTGGCACACGGAGTGCCCGAAACCACACCTGCGGCGATCGTGCAACATGGCACCACGCAGAGCCAACGTACGGTGGCGGGGACGCTCGCGACACTGCCGCAGCTGGCCCAGGCCGCGCGGCTGGCGCCGCCTACCTTGATTATCATCGGGGGCGTCGTGCAGCTGCACACGCAGCTCGCCTGGTACGAGTCAGCGGCGGCAGCGGCGGGTAGGGACTAACGCGGCCCGGATCGCGCCGTTTGTTGGTCGCAGAGTTGCAATTTTGCGCGGACGAGAAGCCGTCCGCGCGGATCGTCGATTGCACTCGCATGAAAAAGCCATTCGAGCGCAATCGACGATCTTGGATAAGAGCAACCCCGTGCCGCCCTTGTTTCTATCCATAACCGTGTTTTCCATACGGATGCTTTTTAATCCGTATGGAAAACACGGTTGGCGCGCGCAGCGCGCAAGTCCGTTCGCGGCAAGCAACGGTATTTAGGGCGCTATGTATAGCCATGCGCTAGTCCGGTTCGGACCTAGTGCTTGCGCGGCTCGGCCGAGCCTTGCGGTCCGGACCTTTGCTCTACCGCAAACACTGCGGCTTCGACGCGCGAGGTGAAGTTGAGCTTCGACAGGATGTGGCGCACGTGCAGCTTCACCGTGTCGTAGCTGATGTCGAGCGCGCGTGCGATGGCCTTGTTCGACATGCCCTGCGCCAGGTGACTGAGAATCTCGCGCTCGCGATCGGTCAGCTGCCCCAGCAGGTTCTCGCGGGTCTTGCTTTGCCTCCCGGGTTGCAGCAGGTCCACAAGTTTCATCGTCATGGCCGGCGCGACCACCGTTTCACCGCGCACTGCGCGCAGGATGGCGTCGGTGACGTCCTCGGGCTCCATGTCCTTCAACAGGTAGCCGCGCGCCCCGGCGTGCAGCGCGTTGGCAAGATCGTCTTCGGAGTCCGATACGGTCAGGATCAGGGTGGGGCCGCTCCAGCCGTAATCCTGCAGGGTGCGCAGCAGCGCGAGTCCGCCGTGCGGCGGCAAATTGAGATCTAGAAGCAGCACGTCGGGCTTCTCCTCCTGCATCAGGCGCGCGGCCTCGGTGGCACCGGCGGTGGCCGCCACCACCTCGATGTTGTTGCGTCCATGCAGCAACTCGGCCAGGCCTTTGCGGAACAGCGTATGGTCATCGACCAGCATTACGCGAACCGCGCTCATGCTCTGGTTCCACGCGCCGGGAACACCAGGCTGACGCGCGCGCCTCCCTGGGGCAAATTGACGATTTCGATCGCGCCGTTCAGCCGCTGCGCGCGTTCGCGCATGATGTTGACGCCAAGGTGATGGCGCAGGTGGGTATGCTGCTCGGCGCCGCCCAGGCGCTGGCCGAATGCGTAAAAGCCCAGGCCGTCGTCTTCCACCGCGAACCGGTATTCGCCGCCGACCAATTCCATGGTGAGCTTGGCACGTTTTGCACCGGAATGGCGCGCCACGTTTGCGAGCGCCTCCTGCATGATGTGGAACACCTGGCTTTCCTCCTCAACGCTCAGGTCGAGGTCGGTAGTGCGGTTGTCGAAAGCGAGCGTGATACCGGTGCGATCGTGGAATTTACCCCTCAATTCCTGCAACGCGTGCACCAGGCCCAGCGGATCCATCCGGTTGCGGAACTGGGACAGCAGTTCCCTCAGGTCAGCG
>JAENXP010000459.1 GCA_016649475.1 Burkholderiales bacterium
AAATGGAAATAGTCCGGACTCAGCGGGCAATCGATGATGTCGTGAAATTTCTGCCCGACGAAAAACCAGGGGATCGATTGCGGGTATTCCGGGTAGATAGAACGTATCACCAGTGAACTCGGGCCGTCGGCCCCGATCACCTGGCGCGCGCGGTATTCGACCGGCTCGCCTTGTCTGCGCGCATGCACGAGCACGTGATCCCCGTTGTCCTCGAGCCCGACGAACGAAGTCCGGTCGTGCACCTCGGCGCCGCTGCGCTTGATCGCCCAGTAATCGGAGTACTTGCGGTGCAGGTGCGGCGTGCTGCCGCCGAAAAAATCCATCTCCAGCGACACCATGCTGGGGAAATGGAAAGTCACGCCGCGGCAGGAGGTCGGCTCGTGCAGTGCCTCGCGCGGCAGCGGGCCGAAGTTCTCCAGCAGAAATCGATGGCCGCGCGGCGACAGAATGCCGCTGCAGATCTTGTGGCGCGGAAGCTCCTTCCTCTCCAGCACGATGGTTTCCAGGCCGGCGTCCGCCAGCCGCTTGGCCGCGGCGGCGGCCGACAGGCTGGCGCCGACGATGATTACGTCAACGGTGCGCATTGTCATTTGCGAGCCAATTCAAGATTAGATGTCATACCGAAGATGTTCCATCATCCGCCAAATCCGCGAGGTGCACCACCGGAAGCGCGCTTACGCCCTGGAACGCGGCGCGGTCTTCCATGCTCTCCACCACGATGCGCGTGACTTTCCGCCCCTGCAGTATCCAGCGCAGCTGTACGCCGTCGTCGATCGCATCCAGCCCCAGTCGCTGCGGCAGACTGCGTGCCGTGGCAGGTATCGCGATGCGCTGCAAATCGAGGTTGAAGGCGCAGCCCGCGGCTGCGCGCAGGCTGTCGTAATACCTTACCAGGCGTTGGTAGTCCGCATGATAGGCGCGCGCTTCGATCACATACAGATCGTTCGCGCGCAGTGCGCTACGCACGGCGGCGAGGCCGCTCAAGGCTTCGCCCACGCCGATGATTTTCGATCCCGGCAGCAATGGCTGCATGTGGCGCAGCAATAGTCCGTCGGCGACAACGATTTTCTTAACCCCATGCAGCGGTCGTAGAAACCGGTCCAGGCGGCGCTGCGGAATCGCCGCCCCCGCCTCGAGCGCGAGAGCAATATCGGCACCGTCGTCCGCGCCTATCGCCGCTGCGCCGGATTCTTGCAGCAGAGCCCGCACCCGAGCCAGAGTCGAGGGTCGATCGCGCAGCGCGGTCCCCGGCAGCAGCACGGTCGCGGAAGGCACGGCCATCGCGGCTGAAGGCGACCCCGGCTTTTCCATCGCGGCGAGCAGGTCCGCCATCGCCGCAGGCCGCGGCAACTGGCGGCGCAGATCCAGAGTCATCGCGACCAGGGGAATTTCCTCCGGGCAGACCGGCTCGCAGGCCGCGCACAGGGTGCAGCTCTGGACCGAGGCGGCGATGTCGCTGGCGTCGGCGCCGAATTGCAGTGCCTTGGCGCGCCCGTGCGGCGTCATGGAAAAATCGTGAGTGCGGCGCCATACCGGGCAGACCAGCAGGCACAGGTTGCAACCGCTGCAGGCAGAATAATCCCGGGGCGCCCTTAACGTGCTTTTGGCCAGGGTGAGCATGCCTAAAAAATCACGTGCCGGTTGAGTATCATCGCCGGGTCGGCCGCTCGCTTCAGCGCGAGGTGCCGGTCCACCACCGTATCGCCGAACACGCGGCGGATGTAGCCCTTCATCATGCCGCCGAAACGGTAGTAGCTCGCTCCCATGTCCACGCCGATGTCGTAGATCTCGTTCTTGAACGACTGCAGATAGTCGCGGCTGTACACCCCTTCGTCCATCATCGGCTCGAATTCGCAGCCGTAGGCCCAGCCTTCGGCATCGGGCGGAACGCAGGACATTTCGTAGTGGGCGCGGTGCTCGGGTCGCAGTTTGATGCCGACCAAATAAAGTGTGTAATGCGGAAAATACTTGCGGCAGATCGCGTTGCCGCGCTCAACCGCCTCGACGAACTTGGCGGCCGAGGTCGCCAGGTCCGGAATCACCATCTGGCGGTTGCCCCAGAACTTCCACACCGCGCGCGAAAATACCACGCTGCGGTCGAACATGACGCCGTCGCGCATATATTCCGGGCGCCGCAGTTCGGGAAAAAGTTCGCGCTTGCGCTGCAGCAGGTACCAGGCTTCCCCTAGCTTCCAAGGGCGCAGAGTGTAGTGCGCCAGCGTGCGCAGTCCGAATCCGAATTCACCGTAGCCGCGCAGGCGGGGTCGCCATTCGGCCATGAACGCCGCTTCGCGCTCGCTCGAATCGAAGGCCACGAGTACATTGACGGCGCAGTCCATGATGGTGAGTATTCCGGAATAGTCGCTGGCGTCGTTGCGATCGATCAGCTGCAGGTCTTCAATTGCGGTGGAGAGCGAGGCGTAGTAAAAATAATGCATGCGCAGGGGCGTATAGCGGCGCACGCGCAGCGTGGCCGCGGTGATTACGCCGAACTGGCCGTAGCCGAGGATCACCCGCTGGAACAAATCCGCGTTGTGCGTATCGGAGCATTCGACGATGTCGCCGGTGGGCGTGACCACCTGTAAGGCGAGGGCCTGGTCGGCACTGCAGCCCAGGCGCGCCGAATTTACGTCTATGCCGCCCACGCCCAGCGTGCCGCCGACCGAGGAAGTCAGGTTGAGCGGTGCCGACAAATAATCCAGATCCCTCCGGCGCAGTTCCTCGGCGAGGCTGTGCCAGAAGATCCCGGCTTCGGTGCGCACGGTCAACGCATCGGCATCGATAGCGAGTACCCGGCTCATGCCGGTCATGTCGAGCAGCACACCGCCGAACGCGACCGATTCGCCTTCCGTGGTCAGGCCGCCGCCGCTGACTGTGACCGGTACGCGGTATGCCTGCGCGGTGCGCAGCAGCAGCGCGACCTCTTCGGTGCTGCGGGCTATGACCACGCCGTGCGCCAACCCATAGGCGGTGCCCCCGGCGTCGGTGGCGAAGGCGGCGCGCGCCGCCGCGTTCTCCCGCAGCTCGATGCCCTGCTGGCGTAGCGCGGCGGCGAATTCGTTCCAATTCGGCCCGTTCCAGCGCGCCGGGTTGGTTTGCTGGCGCTTGATCCCCTGCAGGGCATCTGGCGCGACCGCGCAGGGGCCGACTGTGCCGGGCTCGACCGGAAAGGAGCCCAAGTTGCGGGGCTCGACTACTGGAATATGCAAGCGGACTCCGGTCTCAGGAAAACGCGCGTCCGTTCGGGCTCACAGC
>JAENXP010000626.1 GCA_016649475.1 Burkholderiales bacterium
CCGTGTGCAATCGACGATCTTGGATGAAGCTCCCACGCCATGTTAGATGTTTACTGTAACCGCGTCGTCCGTAGGGATGCGCTTTTCATCCGTACGGACGACACGGTTGGCGCGCGCAGCGCGCAGGCCTTTCGAAACCCGTCTGCGGCCTTCGCGTCCTTTGTTCTCAGCCGAACTTGCTCTTCACCAACAGCGAACCATCGAACACCGTTCCCGACGCGAAGCCGAAAATGCGCTCCAGTTCGAGTTCCCGGATGAGCGCATTTACTGCGTCCTGTCCGTGTTCGCGCTGCACTTCGGCCAGAATGAGCTTGGCGCCGTTGGCATTGTAGAAACCGCCGAAGTCGGCCTGCACCGCGAGCAGTTTTTTCGCTTTTTCCAGAGTCATCGCTGCATTCTCATTAACGACACGAGCCCATCCCCTCGTGCTCCCCTAAATTGGTCCGCTGCTAAATGACTTTTGCAGCGGGGGTTTCTAATTGATCTGGTCGCCGGTCATGCCGGTCTGCACGCCCTGGCGCTGCTTTTCGTGGTCGGCCTGAAGCTGCAGCAGCAGGCCCACGCACTCGGCGAGTTCGTCGTATTCGGCCCGGCCGGTGCCGTAGTGTTCGTCCTCGCCGTAGAAAAACTGGCTGCGATAGCGGTCTTCGCCGATTTTGAAAATCAGAAAATTGCAGCCGCGCTCGCTCCAGAACACCGTCGGGCAGGCGGTGAGCACAGGCGTATCCGGGTCGAGCTTCAGATCGCTGTCGGCGAGCTCGATGGGCACAATATGGCCATAGCGCTCCTTCAGTGCCGATTCGATCACCCAGCGTTCGGCGGAGTTGAAATCGGGTATCGCTTTGCTAGTATCGGTCATGGAGTTTTGCATACCAATCTTGAGTAAACAGAAGCTTATCATTGCTCATAAGTGAGGCCAATCACCCGTACTTATGACAAAATCAGAATTCTCAGTTTGAGCCGCGGAAACGTTACTATAGAGTAGCGCCCTTTCCTGCATGCACGCATTTGGCGATCGCCATAGTGACCCAGACAGCGCCAGCCGAATTGTCCGTACCCGCAGAGATCAAGCATACCACTTGCTATATGTGCGCATGCCGCTGCGGCATACGTGTGCATTTGCGTGGCGGCCAGGTGCGCTACATCGACGGCAACCCGGACCACCCGCTCAACCAGGGCGTGATCTGCGCCAAAGGTTCGTCGGGCATCATGAAACAGTACTCGCCGGCGCGCCTGACCAAGCCGCTGATGCGCAAGCCCGGCTCGGCGCGCGGCGACAATCAGTTTGTGGAAATCAGCTGGGACGAGAGTTTCCGCATCCTGCACGAGCGCCTGGCCAAAATCCGCTCGACCGATCCGAAGAAATTTGCGTTGTTCACCGGCCGCGACCAGATGCAGGCGCTCACCGGCCTGTTCGCGCGCCAGTTCGGCACGCCTAATTACGCCGCGCACGGCGGTTTTTGCTCGGTCAACATGGCCGCCGGCATGATTTACACCATAGGCGGCTCGTTCTGGGAGTTCGGCGGACCGGATCTGGAGCGCTCCAAACTGTTCGTCATGATAGGCACCGCAGAGGACCATCATTCGAATCCGCTCAAGATCGCGATCTCGAAGTTCAAGCGCTCCGGCGGGCGCTTCATTTCCATCAACCCGGTGCGCACCGGCTATTCCGCCATCGCCGACGAATGGGTGCCGATCAAGCCGGGCACCGACGGCGCACTGCTGCTCGCGCTGACGCACGAAATCATCCACACCGGGTTGTACGACCGCGAATTCCTCGCGCGCTACACCAACGCCGGCTACCTGATCAACCTCGATCCCGAGTCCGAAGCGCGGGGCATGCCGGTGCTCGATACGAGCCGCCCCGAGGAAATTCCCGAATACCCGCGCAACACGCTGTGGTGGAACCGCCTGAACGAACAGCCCGCGCCCTGCCATGCGCCCGAGGCCGACCCCTACCTGCTGGGAGAATTCAGGCTTGCCGACGGCACGCCGGTGAAGCCCGCGTTTCAGCTGCTGATGGAGCGCGTGAAGGATTACACGCCGGAATGGGCCGAGGGCATTACCGGCATTCCCACCGCGACCATCCGACGCCTGGCGCACGAAATGGGCGTGACCGCGCGCGACCAGAAGATCGAGCTGCCGATCGCGTGGACCGACAGCTGGGGTACCGAACACGATAGTGTCACCGGCAATCCGGTGTCCTTCCATGCCATGCGCGGCCTGGCGGCGCACTCGAACGGCTTTCAGACCATACGCGCGCTGGCGATCCTGATGAGCATCCTGGGCACCA
>JAENXP010000261.1 GCA_016649475.1 Burkholderiales bacterium
GGCGCGCAATTGCGCCGCCAGCGCCTGCGCGCGCTCAGAACTGCGGCCCCAGAGCATCAGCCCCGCGATCGGCCGTAGCGCGCAGTGCGCTCGCGCCATGTGCGGCGCGAGCGCGCCGGTTCCCACGACCAGCAGCGTGGCGCTGTCCTTGCGTGCAAGAAAAGTCGATGCGAGAGCCGATGCGGCCGCGGTGCGCCGCAGCGTCAGCGCTTCTCCATCGATGAGCGCACGCGGGTGCCCGGTGGCGGCGTCGAGCAATACGTACAGCGCCGATACCGTGGCGAGGCCGCGCTCGCGGTTGCGCGGGAACACGGTGACCAGTTTTACGCCCAGATCCTCGCCCGGGCGCCAGGCCGGCATCAGCAGCAGCCGGTCGCCCGCGCCGGTGACATCGTGCACATGGCGCAGGGGCGCAACGCAACCCGCGCGAAACGCCTCGCGCAAGGACGCGGCAAGCAGTTTGTAATCGAGCGCCGCGTGAACCTGCGCGGCTGAAAAATACGGCAGCTGCATGGCTGAGTATCGCACAGGCCATTTGCGCACGGTGAAACGCGCCCCGGACTCGGTGAGAACGAGCTGTCCTGGGGTCCAGCCCGCGCTGCCCGGGCGCGGCTACTCGCTTCGGGCGGGTGAACCCGCGTTCCGAACGCACGCTTGCATCACACGGCAGCGATGCAGCAGCCGCGCGCTGCCGCCGCAACGGCTCAGGCGTGTTTCAGCTTGTCGCTCTCGATCGGCAGTTTGCGCAGGCGCTTGCCGGTCGCGGCGAAAATCGCGTTGGTGAGCGCGGGCGCAAGAGGCGGCAGGCCGGGCTCGCCCATGCCGCCGGGAGGCTCGGTGCTCGCGGCGATATGCACCTCCACCCTGGGCATTTCATCGCTGCGCAGCACCGGATAGTCGTGAAAATTCGACTGCTCGACCTTGCCGTCCTTGAAACTGATCTTGCCGTAGAGCGCGGCGCTGAGGCCGTAGACGATGGCGCTTTCCACCTGGCGCTTGACGATTTCCGGATTGACGGTCATGCCGCAGTCCACCGCGCCAACGATGCGATGAACCTTCACCTTGCCATCCTTGCCTACCGACACCTCGGCCACCTCGGCGACATAGCTGCCGAACGATTGCGCCACGGCGATGCCGCGGTGCACGCCGGCCGGCAGCGGCTTGCCCCAGCCCGCCTTTTGCGCGGCGAGCTCGAGCACGCCCTTGTAGCGCGGCTGTTTGTCCAGCAGTTCGCGGCGAAACTCGTACGGGTCCCTGCCAGCCGCCGCCGCCATCTCGTCGACGAAGCTCTCGATGAAAAAAAGGTTTTGTGAATGCCCGACCGAGCGCCAGAACCAGACCTGCACGCCGGGCTCACGCCGCGCGTATTCGACGCGCAGATTGGGAAAATCGTAGGGACAGTCCTTGATGCCCTCGACCGCCATCTCGTCCACGCCGTTGGGCGGCAGCTTCATGAAGCCCGAGGCTTCCATAAGCGAGGGCGAGGCGATGCTGGCAGAAAACGACACGGCCTTGCCGCTCGAATTGAGTCCGCCGACAAAGCGCGTGACCGAGGCCGGACGGTAGAAATAGGCCTTCATGTCGTCTTCGCGCGTGTAGATCAACTGCACCGGCTTGCCCGAAATCTTGGAGAGCAGGGTCGCATCCACGGTGAAATCCGGGGCGAAGCGCCGGCCGAAGCCGCCGCCGAGATACATGGTGTGCACCTTGACTTTGCCTGGCGCGATGCCCGCCAGCTTGCCCAGGATGACCTGCGACGGCCCCTGCGACTGGGTGCCGGCCCAGACTTCGATTTCGCCCGGCTTGACCCATACCGTGGCGTTCATCGGTTCCATGCAGGCGTGGGCGAGATAAGGCGCTTCGTAGACGGCCTGCAGCCTTTTCGCCACAGACAGGCCGACATCGCCTACGCTCCGGCCCACGGCCCCGCCCTTGCCGGCGCCATCCGTGAGCATTCTGGATACGCCTTCCGAGGATAGCGTCGCGTTGGGCCCGTCGTCCCATTTGATTTCCAGCGCGTCGCGTCCCTGCTTGGCCGCCCAGTAACCTTCGGCGAGCACGGCAACGCCGCCCGGAATCTGCACCACCTGCATCACCCCCGGGATCGCCTTGGCCTTGGCATCGTCCGCGGATACCACCTTGCCGCCGGGCACCGGCGGGCGCGCCATCACGGCGGTGAGCATGCCGGGGAGACGCACGTCCAATCCGAATTTTGCCGTTCCGTTCACCTTGGCCGGGGTGTCCAGGCGTTTCGCGTTCGTGCCCAGAATCCTGAAGTCTTTCGCGTTCTTCAGCTTCACTTCGGTCGGCACGGCCAGTTTGGCCGCTGCGTGGACCAATCGGCCGTAGGAGAGCTTCTTGCCGCTTTTGTGCACCACCACGCCTTTCTCGGTGTGGCAATCCGCAGGCTTGGATTTCCACTTCGTGGCAGCAGCGGCGACCAGCATTGCGCGCGCAGCAGCCCCGGCCTTGCGCATCGGCCCCCAGTGCCCGCGTACCGAAGTCGAGCCGCCGGTCGCCTGCTTGCCGAATATCGGGTTGTTGAACGCGGGATCGGCCGGCGCCTGCTTCACCTCGATCCTGGACCAGTCGGCATCGAGTTCCTCGGCCACCAGCATGGGGATCGCGGTGTGCACGCCCTGCCCCATTTCGGACAAGCCGCAGATAACCGTGATCCGGTTATTGGACGCAATGCGGATATAGGCGTTGGGGCTGAACACACTGGCTGCCTCGGCAAAACGCGCGGCGCCCGGCAGGGTAAAGCCGAGCACCAGCCCCCCCCCGGCGAGCGCCGAAGTCTTGAGGAACTCGCGGCGCGATGCATTGTAGATTGCGCTCATGTTCGGCCTCCTTTGCTCATCGCCTGCGCCGCGTCTTTTATCGCCGCGCGTATCTGGTTGTAGGTGCCGCAGCGGCAGATGTTGCCGCTCATCGCCGCATCGATATCCGCGTCGCTGGGTTTCTTGTTCTTCGCCAGCAGCGCGATCGCGCTCATGATCTGGCCGCTCTGGCAGTAGCCGCACTGCGGCACGTCATGCTTGACCCAGGCAGACTGCACCACCTTGCCCACGCGATGGCCGGCCATGGCCTCTATGGTCACCACTTTTTTTCCAGCCGCCGCGGAAAGCGGGATCGAACAGGAGCGGACCGGCTCGCCGTCCAGATGAACGGTGCAAGCACCGCAAAGCGCCACGCCACAACCGAATTTGGTGCCGGTCATGCCCAGCGTGTCGCGCAGCACCCACAGTAGCGGCTTGTCCGGACTGTCCTTGAGCTTGACCTTCCTGCCGTTGATGCTCAGCGATATCATTTTCTTTCCTTCCTGTACCGGCGGTACCGTCGTTATGCGCACGATCAGCAAGGCGCGCGCGCTGACGCCATCGACTCCTGCCGGGGAAACGCAGCCCCCCCGGTGCGCTAGAACACGATCACACCGCGCGCATTGCGACCGGCCTCCAGGTCGGCAAACGCCTGCGCCGCCTCGTCGATGCGGTAAGTGCGGGTAATGAGTTCGTCCAGTTTGAGCTTTTTCGCCTGGTACAGCGCAATCAGCCGCGGGAAATCTTCACGCGGCCGCGCCGATCCGTAATAGCTGCCGGTCAGGGTTTTCTCCTCGAAGGTGATCGAGGCCGTTTTCAACGAAGTATTGTCCTCGCCGCGCGCCACACCCACCACCAGCGCGGTGCCGCCCTTGCGCACAGCGCGGAAAGCCTGTTCCACCATCTTGCCCAGACCTATGCACTCGAAGGCGTAATCGGCGCCGCCGCCGGTAAGTTTTTTCACCGCCTTGACCAGATTTTCTTCCTTGTCGGCATTGAGCGTATGCGTGGCACCGAACTGCTTGGCCAGCTCCAGCTTGTTGTCCGCCACGTCCACGGCGATGATGACGCCGGCACCGGCGATGGCACAGCCCTGGATCACGTTGAGGCCGACTCCGCCCGCGCCGATCACCAGCACGCTGGACCCCGGCTCAACCTTCGCCGTGTTGAATACCGCACCGACGCCGGTCATCACGCCGCAACTGATCAGCGCCGCCTGCGCGAGGGGCATGCCGGGCGCGATTTTCACCGCGTTGTTCACGTGCAGGGTGGCGTATTCGGCCATCACGCCGCAGGCGGAAAAGATGTTGAGCGGCTTGCCCGCGGCATCGCGCGTGCGCAGGCTGCCGTCGGGCAGGGAAATGATCGCCTTCGCGCCGACATCGCACAGATGCGGACGGCCGGTGACGCAGTAGCGGCATTTGCCGCACATGTTGACGAATGAACTGATCGCCGTGTCTCCCACGGCGAACTCGCTCACGCCTTCGCCGACCTCGACCACGGTGCCCGCGCCCTCGTGGCCGAGGATCAGCGGCAAGGGCATGCCGATGGTGCCATTGATGGCGGACAGGTCGCTATGGCATACGCCGCAGGCGCCCAGCTTGATCATCACCTCGTTGCGTTGGGGCGAATCGACTTCGATCTCCTCCACCACCACCGGTACGTTGTTCTGGCGGCAGATTACGGCTTTTGCCTTGCGTCCCATGCTGACTCCCTGTTTCGGTTTGCAATGCCGAGCATTATGCAACCTCGCGCGCGCAACCGCCAAACCTCCCGCACGAAAGATTGGAAACAATGCCGTCGGAAGCCGTCGGAAGAGCTATGGCTGTTCCCAGAATATTCGGGCACAATGCCGCAGCGCGCACTGGCAGCCAGCGAGCGCCAAGAACAGAGAGTTGTCCAACCCATCGAGGAGTTAATCGTGCAACGTCGTTCCTTCCTGAAAAAAGCCGGCCTGGGTTTGGCCGCAGGCGCAGCCATTGCGCCAAGTATCGCCAATGCAGCAGACATGCCCACCGTTTCGTGGCGCATGGTCGGAAGCTGGCCCAAGGCCCTGGA
>JAENXP010000574.1 GCA_016649475.1 Burkholderiales bacterium
CACGCCGGAGCGCAAGGTCATCGCGCCAGTACTTGCCGAATCTTCAGACTTCGCCTATTCCGAGTCGAGGACTTGCACCTGCGCGCCCAGAACCGCTGCATAGCGCGCGGCATATGCAGGCCACACTTCTGGATTGATCAGGCGCGGCGGCCGCCCGCCCTTGAGCACGCCGACAATCTGCTCGGCGGCGATCGCTGCCATATTGCGCCGCGCCTCGTGGGTTACGCCGGCGGTGTGATAACTCGCGATCACGTTTTCGAATTTGAGCAGGGGGTGGGCCAGCGGCGGCGGCTCCTTGTCCCATACGTCGAGCCCGGCGCCGGCGATATGGCCCGACTGGAGTGCAGCCAGCAACGCGGTCTCGTCGTGGATGCCACCGCGCGCCGTGGTGATGAACAGTGCGCCGCGCTTCATCCGCTGCAATGCGCGCGCGTCTATCATGCCCAGGGTGTCTTTCGCGCGCGGACAATGCAGCGAGACGATGTCGGAGCGATCCAGCAAATCGTCGAGCGCAGCAGGTTCGGCGCCGCGCCGGCTGATCTCCTCGTCGGTCAGGTAGGGATCGGTGGCCACTACGGTCATGCCGAAAGCGCGGGCCAGGGCAGCCGTACGGGTACCGACGTGGCCGATGCCGATGATGCCCAGGACCTTGCCGCCGAGCTCGTGTCCCATGACATCCTCGCGCGAGAAGCCCGTCTCCTGCCTGAGGCGCCGGTTGCACTCGACGATACGCCGCGACAGCGCGAGCATCAGGCCGAACGCGTGTTCGGCGACCGAGTTGGCGTTGCCGCCCGCCTGGTTCACCACCGCGACGCCGGCCTGGGTGCAGGCGGCCACATCCACGGTGTCGTAGCCGGCGCCGGCAGAAGACACGCACAGCAGCCCGGGACAGCGCGCAAGCAACTCGGCACTGACGAACCAGCGGCGCGGAAGCTCATCCTTGGTCGCAGACACATGGTAGACATGCGCGCGGGAGAGTGCCGCCCAAGCGGACTCCTCGGGGTCCGTGCGCAGGCACAGTGTGAAATCGATATCGGACTCGCGCGCCAGCCTTTGTTCAAAAGCCGGATTCACCGGCAGGTCGAAGCGGACGACGTTTTTGCGTTTCGCGGACATTGATGCCTTCCCGTAATTGCGCCGCTGCAGGCGGAGCCGAATCGGCGCGTGGATAATGGGAGAGCATTATACCTAGCAGGCTGTTGAAAATCGCTTCCCCGACGCAGCACTCGCATCCGAACTGGCGCTGGGCGAGGGCAGTAGCGCCAGATCCGCGGCTAGCGCTGCGACAGGCGCTTCAGGTCTTCGATCACCTCGACAGAATGGCGCGAGGTCTCCACGCTGGTGTAGACCTTCGCCACCTTGCCGGCGGGATCGACAAGGAAGGTGTAGCGCCTGGCGTAGCGGCTGCCCTCGGGCAGCGCGCCGTAGCGGCGGGTCACCGCGCCCGTAGTGTCCGCCAGCAGCGGGAACGGCAGGCTGTATTTTTTCGCGAATTGCGCATGGCTCGCGCCGTCGTCCAGGCTCACGCCTATCACCTGTGCGCCCATCTGCTCCAGCGCAAAAATGTCGTCGCGGAACTTGCACGCTTCCTCGGTACATCCCGGGGTGTCGTCCTTGGGGTAGAAATACAACACCACCCACTTGCCGCGGAACTCGGCGAGCGTGCGCGTCTTGCCCGCCTGGTCAGCCAGACTGAAGGCCGGGGCCGGTGTGCCAGTGGCCGGCAAGGCGGCACAGGCGCCGGATACGACCAGCAGCAGGGCGGCAGCGGCAATGGCGGAAACGAATCTGTTCACGCCGGCATTCTAGGCTTAATTGCCGGCTACTGCCGCAGCTGCACGGCGAAGCTTGCCCGCTTCGCTTAGAATCGGGCGGTGTCTTCCCGAACTCAAACGCGCACCGATCGCTCGCTTCCGCCGCGGCTGCTCGCCCTGGTATTCGCGCCGTTTGCGGCGGGCTTTTTCTTGTCCTACGTGTTTCGCAACGTCAACGCGGTCATCGCTCGCGACCTCGCGCTCGAGTTCTCGCTCTCCAGCGCCGACGTCGGCCTGCTCACCAGCATGTACCTGCTCAGCTTTGCCGCGATGCAGCTGCCGGTGGGTGTGTTTCTCGACCGCTACGGGCCGCGCCGCGTGGTGGCCTCGCTATTGTGCATCGCCGCACTGGGCGCGCTGGGATTCGCCCTGGCCGGCAGCTTCGGCGAGCTGGCGCTAGGCCGCGCGCTGATCGGCCTGGGCGTTTCGGCCTGCCTGATGGGCAGCATGAAGGCGTTCTCGCTGTGGTTTCCGCTGGAGCGTCTGGCGACCCTGAACGGATGGATGATCGCCATCGGCGGTCTCGGCGGCCTCGCTGCGACCTCGCCGCTGGAGGCCCTGCTCGCGCCGTTGGGCTGGCGCGCGTAGGCGTGTGACATCGTCGCGGCCCCGTAGTTGGCCAGCTCGGCGAAGGCGCTGTTGACGGTCGGGCGCTCCATGATCCACTCGGCCTCGCTGCCACCCACGGCGGTAGCACCTCTCGGTGTGTAGATGTTGGTCGAAGTCGAGGTGGTCATGTTCATAAACCAGGC
>JAENXP010000316.1 GCA_016649475.1 Burkholderiales bacterium
CACGAAGGATGCGCGGATCAACAGCGTGGGTTGCCAGCGGGAACTATGCATTGGCTTGCCTGGCGAAAATGGCTGAATAAATCAGCGCCAGGATGACCCCCGGCGCCACGGTTACGCCCATTGCCTGCAATACCGACACGCTGGAAAACGACAGCAGGCCAAAACCTGCGACGGTAGTGAGGCCGGCAAACAGCATCGAGGCAAGAGTGCGGGAGGAGGCAGCGTGGGCCACCGGTTTGGGCCCGGCCATTGGCAAATGCTCAGCCCGATCGAAAAACAGCGCGTAATTGGAGCCCACCGCGACCACCAACAGCAAACCCACCAGATGCAGAATAATCATTTGCTGTCCAAACACCGCCAATCCGGCCGTGACGGTAATGACCGCGGCCGCAAGCGGCGCGATGATACGCGCCACGCGCATGGGCGAGCGAAAAACGAATAACAGCAATCCGATAATGGCAACCAGCCCGCCCAGCGACAAGCGGATGGCTTCATGCAAATAGCCGGAATACAAAAGATCGGACTCGGTTTTCATATCCACAAACAGCACATCGGGCAAACGCGTGGCGTCCAGCGCCGCGCGAATCCGGCTTGCATTGATGCTGCCATCCTTGGGTGCGGTAAGCGGCAACAAGGCGCTCCAGTGGTCGCCTTGTTGGATGAGGAGCGCAGACACCGCCATGGCCATCGAGGTCTGTTCGAGATCGGTAGCCTGCAGCAGGGGCTGGCTGCGCGCGGCTGCGACATCGGCAAGAAACGGCGCAAACAGGTGCGCACTCACCGGCAAGTCCTGAACAGCCTGCGCCAGCCGCGTTTCCAGCTCTCCCGGGGAGGGCAGGCTGGACCGGCGGGCGCGCTGCGTCGCGGTGCTGGGAAGATAACGGCTGGGGCTCTCGAACCTGCCGAGTTCGCCTTCATCGACCTGCGTTTGCAGTATCGCGGAAACCTGTTCGGAAGACCTCAACACCGATTCCATGCTCGCACTGGTTACCACCACCAGATAACGCACATCAGGCGCACCGGTGTCGGTGCGCAGGCTTGCGTCGAGCGCGACATCGGTTTGCGATACCGGACTTAACGAGGCTATCTTGTCGTCCCATAAACTCGCGCGGTGCGAGAACAGGATGGCACAGGCCGCCAGCAGCAGGATCGCGGCCGCCCATCGCAGTGCGGCGGCGCGCCGTACCAGCCGGGACAGGGCGAAGCCGATGGCCGATACATCATGAATGCGAAAATTCGCCGGCAGCAAATGGGGCAGGACAAAACGGGTAACCGTCGCGGCGGCGATGAGGCCGGCAATCGAATACAGGCCGAGCTGCGCCAGACCCGGAAAGCCCGACAGCAGCAGCGACGCAAAGCCGGCCACCGAGGTCAGCACCCCGAGACGGATGGTGGGCCAAAAGCGCTCGATCCAGTTCTGCCGGTCTGAACCGCCCTGTTCCGACTGCACAAACAGGTAGATTGAATAATCCACCGCCTCGCCTATCAGTGCGGTGCCAAAGCCCAGGGTGATGCCATGCACCACGCCAAAGCCCAGGCTGACTGCCGCGATGCCGGCCAGCGCGCCGCCGATAACGGGCAAAAAACCCAATGCCAGTGCGGCAAAGGAACGATAGACCAGCAATAGCAGCGTCGCGATGAACGCAACGCTGATGATGGCCAGGCGGCTGACCTGACTCTTGATGGTGTCGCGTGAAGTTACCGAAAACACACCGGGGCCGGTCATCACCAGTCTGGCGGACGGGGTTGCGCCGGACGCCGTGTCAAACGCCTGCCGGATAACATCCATGGCGCGTTGCTGGGCGTCGATATCGGAGCCCGAGGCGCGTGTTTGCAGCAGCATCAGGGCACGCGCGCCGTCGCGTGATGCCCATGCGCCATCGACCATCTTCGGGCGGGCGCCGCTGTCGAGTTGCTCAAGCAATTGCACCATTTCGCCGGTCGGATCGCGCGGCAGCAGCGACTTGACCAGCAGCCCGCCGGGCGAGGCGAGCAGTTCGATGCTGTCGCCCAATGCGGCACGCAGGCCGTCCACGCTGAAGCGTGCAGGCGTCACCGCGGGGCTTAGCAGGTAGCGGTGGTTGAAAAGAAACGCACGGTCGCGCTCGGCGCTGACGGGCTCGCCATTGTTGACGCTGACGAAGGCAGGATCGGCGCGCAGGCGCGGGGTGATTTGCCTGGAAAGCCTGGCACGAGTGGGCGCATCGGCGCCTTCAATGCCTACCAGAATCAGGCGCGAGGCCAGGCCGTCGCGTATCTGCTCCATGAGCAACTGCTGTGCCGGCGTGGGGTTGCGTGGCAAGAAGGCGGATAAATCCGTGGTGAACCTGCTGCGGCTGATAACGATGCCGCAGGCGAGAATGAAGGCCAGCCACAGGGCGACTGCCGCCCGGCCGCGCGCCGGCGCCTGTTTCACGGCGTGGCCAACTTTTCAATCAGCATCAGCGAGCTGTCTCCATCTGCCTGGGTGATTTCGATGCTGCGCACCGTGTCGCGTGCCCCCGCAATCCGGATGCGCGTTACCACCGCCTGAATTTGTTCCTTCAGCGGCAGCAGCTGCAGTGTCCAGTGCTCCGCGCTGCCCTCCAGGCTCAACCGGTAATTGCGTTCCAGTGCCCCGCGGTCACCCGCCAGGGTGCCGCGTATGCTGTCGATGAAAGCCGCCAGCTCCGGGTAATCCTGCAATTGCATGTCGCGTTTATGGCGGCCGCGCTCGATAACCAAGGTGCCGTGATCCAGGATCACGGATTCGGGTTTGGGCTTGATCGTGCGTCTTTCCAGGTAGTCTGGCGCCCTGTAGAACAACTCCCCGGAGGATTCCACCGGTTTGTCGAGCATGGCGATGAATTTCTTCTCGACAAAGCTGGCATGGTCGGTGCGGATTAGCGCCAGGCCGCGCATTAGCTGGTCAATGTCCCACTCAGCGGCGTGACTGATGACGGATGTCGGCATCAGTGCCAATGCAACGAGCAGGTGCCGTATCAGGCGCGGCCAAAAGACCGGAGAGGAGCGCAGGATCATCATGATTTTGGCGGCGTAGCAGCGGGTGCAGGCTGCCAGAAATCGAAAAAATTAAACCAGTTGTATGGCGCCTCGCGGCAGTATTGATCCAGCAGCGCTGCGTAACGGGCGATGGCCGCTCGCACGGCGGCATCGCTTTGATCGCGCGCGACCGTGGAAAAATCCGCCAGCGGATCGAAGTGGATGGCGTAGCGGTTGCCGCCCAGATACAGCCCGGTCATGAACACCACCGGACGCCGTAACAAAGCGGCCATGCGCAACGGCCCGCTGGGCAAGTTCGCGTCAGCGCCGAGGATCTGCACGGGATACAGAGTGTCGTTGTCCAGGGTGCGATCGGCCAACATGCCGACAGCACAGCCTTCGTCCAGGTGCTCCCGCACTTTGAGCATGGAATCAACCTGTCCCAGCGCAATGATATCCTGCACCGCTTCCGGATTGATGGCGGCCAGCATGGCGTTGATCTTCTGTGCGTTCTCCTGGTGCATGACCATGGCGACGCGAAGGTTCGCGTGCTTGCGGCCCAACGCACGGATGACTTCGAAGCTGCCCAGGTGCGCGCCCATCAGGAACAAGCCTTTGCCACCGGCAAGCAGGCGCAGCAGCGCATCTTCGCCGTACACTTCAAGATTGAACAATTCGAAGCGGTGGTTGACCAGATAGACACGATCATGAATCGTGGCGGCAAAAGTGAAAAAATGCCAATACAGATCGCGCCAGCGGGGAGTGCGAGCCAGGGCACGCCTGAGAAAATCCTTCGAAGCACGACGACTGGCTGGCGCAAACAGCAAAAAATAAGCGGCGATCACGTGCAGCACGACGCGCCCTGCGCGCCGCCCCAGGCGCAGCGAAATCCAGGCCATGACGCGCAACGTGAGCATGTTGCTGCGCTCCGGGGTTTGCGCCCAGGCGGTCAGTCCGCTTGTCGGGCGCGATGTCAGACTGGCGATCCCGGCAGGATACTGCCGCTGGCAATCTTGCGCGTGCCAGCCGCGACGTCGAAGCGTATCGCCCCGCCTGCCGAAACGATGTACTGGATCACCAGTTCTTCGCCCGGGCCTGCCGGACTCAGAAACTTGACCGAGCTGATCTCGCAGGTATCCAGCGCGATACCGGTGGCAGCGGCGATTGCGTCGAGCACGGCGTCCAGCAGCATCGCGCCGGGGAGTATAGGCGTGCCTGGAAAATGACCGGCAAAGACGGGATGATCCGGCGGAACCGTCC
>JAENXP010000139.1 GCA_016649475.1 Burkholderiales bacterium
CTCTAAGAAGGCGGGGCAGGGGCCACTCGCTGCCATAGGGCGCGGATCTGCTCTACCAGCAAATCCGGTTCAACCGGTTTGACTATCACCCCCAGCGCGCCGCGGCGAAGCAAGTCCTGCATTACCTGCGCCTGCGTGTTTGCGGTGAAAAACACCAACGGCGTCGAGGCCGTTCCGGGCAGGCTGCGCAACGCATCCATCGTGGCAAGCCCGTCCATGCCAGGCATCATCATGTCGAGCAGTATCAGGTCCGGCGCATACGCACGGGCCGATTCCACTGCGTCGGCGCCGCTGGCGCAGACGTGCACGTCGTAGCCTCCGCCGATTTCCAAACTGAGGCGGGTAATGAGCTGGATATCGGGATCATCCTCCACCAGCAAGATTTTTTTCAGCGGGTTTCTCATACGCGCATTGTGCCGCGGTCTTTTCCGTTGTGCTGCGCGACCTGCGCAAGGGGCGGCAGGTCGAAATAAAAAGTGGTGCCCATGCCGGGCGCGCTCACGAAATCGATATTCCCGCCGAGCTTGTCGACGATCATCTTGCAGATGGCCAGGCCCAGACCGGTGCCGCCTCGCTGGCGCGAATTCGAGCTGTCGGCCTGAGCAAATCGCTCGAACACGTGTGGCTTGAAATCGTCCGGAATTCCAGGACCAGGGTCGATGACGCTGACGCGAAACGCGCCGTGTGCACGCGCGAGGCGCACTTCGATGCGTGAACCGCGCGGTGAGAACTTGGCGGCATTGGACAGCAAATTGGTCATCACCTGCATCAGCCGGTCGGAATTGGCGTTGACCCACGCTGGCCCCTGGCTGTCCGCCAGCGCCAGGCTAACGCCGAATTGATCGGCATAGCCCTGGTTTGCCTGGATCGCGGTAGCCAGCAGTGCGCCGAGTTCCACCGGTTCGAGCTGAATCTGCAGCGAGTCGGAATCGAGTTTTTCCACATCGAGGATGTCGTTGACCAGACGCGCCAGGCGCTGCGAATTGTCCCTGGCGACGCGGACCAGGGGCTCGACGTCCTTGCGCAGGCCCGTCATGCCCACAAGCAGGCCCAGCGCGCCGACGATGGAGGAAAGGGGGGTACGCAACTCGTGGCTGACCACCCCGATGAATTCATTCTTCATGCGCTCGATTTCCTTGCGCGCCGAGATGTCGGCATTGGTCCCCGTCATGCGCAGCGCGCGGCCGGCCGCATCGCGCTTTACCACCCGGCCGTGGCTGAGCACCCATTTCCACGTGCCCGCGCGCGTTCTGACACGGTGTTCGATGTGGTACTCCGGGCGCGTGCCTTTCAGCGCATCTATAAACGCTGCAACGACGCGTTCGCCGTCCTCCGGATGGACGAGCTCGTACAAAGACCGGGCGTTGGTGATCATTTGCGCCGGCGGATCGCCCAGCATTTCGGCCCAGCCCTCGCTGACGTATATCTTGTCGCCGACGATGTTGGCATCCCAGATCGCCAGCCTCGATCCCTGCAGCGCCAGATCGAGGCGCTCATTCGCGCGGACGATTTCCTCCTGCTGTCGCGCGCGCGCGCTGATGTCGGCATGGGTGCCGATCATGCGCAGAGGCTTGCCCTCGGGGTCGCGGCTCACGACCACGCCGCGGGTCAGGATCCACTTCCAGCTGCCGTCCTTGCACAGCATGCGGTATTCAGTTGAGTAGACCGGACTGTTGCCGTCGAGATATGCCTGTATTTCCGCCATAACGCGCGGCTTGTCCTCGGGATGAATCCGCTTTTCCCATTCGTCGCGCTGGTTTTCGAATTCGTCGTCTGAGTAACCCAGCATCTCCCGGTAGCGCTTTGAATACAGGACCTCGTTGGTCTGGATATTGCGGTCCCAGACGCCGTCTCCGGCGCCCTCGAGCGCGAATTTCCAGCGTTCCTCACTCGCGCGCAGCGCTTCCTCGGCGGCTTTGCGCTCGGATATGTCGATGAGCATCGCAAAAAATCCGGCGACGCGGCCCGAGCTGTCGAAATCCGGGATGAATGTGCCGGCAAGATAGTGCTCACGACCGTCGATCCCTTGCTGCGCGCGCTCGTATTCCACGCGGTTTCCCCGCAGCGCCTGTTCGATTTCAGACAGGATAGACGCATAGACGGCGCTGCCCAGGACTGCGGCAAGGTGATGATTGTCGATGCGCTCGCCGGGCAGATCCAGCCACTCTTCGACGGCATAGTTGTGGAACAGCATGCGGTGCGCGCTGTCGACGTAACCGATCATCGCCGGTACCGAACCGGTGACCAGACGATACTGCTTCTCGCGTTCGCGCAGCTTAGCCTCGGCCTGGATCCGTTCCACGCGCTGTCGATTGATCACCACTGCAGCGAATATCGCCAGAACGACCGTCAGCAAGCCGCTCCAGAGCGTAACCTCGCCGAGCTGGCGCATGCGCGCCGCGATGCGCTCATGGCGCGCGCTTTCCAGCATTTGTTCCCGCTGTCGCATCGCTTCTGACAGCCGTTCGAATTCGTGCTCGCTGTCGCGGTAGGCGTTGCTGGAGATGAACGTCAGCGCTGCCTTCACGCCCTGCCGTTGCAGCAGGCGCGCAACCTCGGCCTCCAGGCCGGCCATGCGCGTCGCAACAGTTTCAAGGTCAGCCACATGGCGTGACTGTTCCGGGTCATCGGCGACTATCCGCGGCAGCTGCGCGATGCTGTTCCCGCGGCTGGCCTCTGCTTCGCGCAGGCGCTCCCGGTCTTGGTCTGACAGGCTCACGAGGTAAGTCAGGGTGGCCGCTTCCACCGCTTCCCTGCTGCCGGCCAGTTCCTCGAGTTTGGCGAGGACCAGCTGGCCTTTCGCCTTGGCACCGGTCTGCGCCGCCTGCTCGGTCACGCTGATCTGGTAGGCGCCGCCGAGCGTGACCAGCATGGCGATGGTCGTGGCCAGAACCAGGTATATGCCAAATTTGAATGAAAATTTCATGGCCGGGGAAGCATCGTACTTTTTGCGTGCAGCGTCAAATAACGAGCTGGTCGGGCTGGCGGCCGCGGCTGTCTGCTAGAATGGCGCGAGGAGGCGTATGCTCGACAAAAACATTATCGCTGTGGACGCGCAGATCGCCGCGCTGGTGCCGCGTTTTCTCGGCAATCGGGCCGCCGATGTCGACAAGATTCGCGCGGCGCTGGCTGGCGCCGATTTTGAAGCCGTACGCGTTGCTGCGCACGGGATGAAGGGGTCGGGCGGCGGCTACGGTTTTCCCGAAATATCGAGGCTGGGCGCGGCGATGGAGGAGGGTGCGCTGCGGCGGGACGCGGCAGCGATAAGCGCGCTGGTGACGAGCCTAGAGACATATCTGGCGAGTATCGAAATCAGGGCTGAGGGCGGGGAATAATCGACCATCAGTCGTAATCGCCCGGGAGTTGACAGAACTATGCGTATTGCCTTGCTGGAGGACGAGCAAGATCAGGCAGACCTCGTATGCGCTTGGCTGCACGCCGCCGGCCACAGCTGCCATGTCTATACGCTGGGCAGAGACCTGGTGCGCGAGGCGCAGCGCGAAACCTTCGACCTGTTCCTGCTCGACTGGGAAGTGCCGGGCATGTCCGGCGCGGAAGTGCTGGTCTGGATCAGGGCCAACATCGCCGAGCGGGTACCGGTGCTGTTCGTCACCGCGCGTCAACGCGAGCAGGACATTGTGCACGCCCTGTCCAGCGGCGCCGATGACTATATGACCAAACCCCTGGGCAAGCTCGAACTGCTAGCGCGCATAGACGCATTGGGTCGGCGCGCGCAGGCGAGCCAGCGCGTGGACGAGGACGTGCTCGAATTCGGGCAGCTGAGTGTGGATTGTCGCAGCCGCCAGATCAAATTAGGGGGCACCGAGGTGGCAATGACGCAAAAGGACTACGAACTGGCTTTATTCCTGCTGCGCAACGTCGGCCGCCTGCTGTCGCGCGGCTACATCCTGGAGGCGGTCTGGGGACAGTCGGCCGAAATCAACACGCGCACCGTCGACACGCATGTCAGCCGCATCCGCGGCAAGCTGCAGCTCAAGCCGGAAAACGGATGGCGCCTGTCCGCGGTCTATCAGCATGGCTATCGGCTCGAGCGGGTCGCGGCGGACGCGCGGTAGAAACTGATGAATCCGCACCACGCCGGCTAGCCGGGACAAATCTTGGGCAAATATCTGCTGCTGATTTTCGTGATCGTGGCCGTATGGTGGCTGGCGAAGGGTTTCCGGCGCAAAGACGCGGGGGGCGAGGCGCCCGCCGCCGCGCCCGAGCAGATGGTCAATTGCGGTCATTGCGGCGTGTATCTTCCGCAGAGCGAAGCCATCCGCGAAGGCGACAGGTTCTTTTGCTGCAACGAGCACCGCCGCCTGGCGGATTAGCGTCGACGAATAATGGCTAGCTCGCGATTTGCAGCCGACACGCAGCCGGATTCGTTCTGGGTTTCGCTGCGCTTTTTCAACATTTACCGACTGCTGCTTGCCGCGGTATTCCTCGCCTCGGTCCTGATGCTGGGCGACGACCTCAATTTCGGCAGTCACAACCTCCGGCTGTTCAAGTACGTCAGCGCCGCCTATCTGCTGCTGGCAGTGGCGTTTCAGGTGTATCTGGAAAGAGTCCGGCGCCATTTCAACATCCAGCTGACCGTACACGTAATTACGGACATCGTCGCAACGGTGCTGCTGATGAATGCCAGCGACGGCTTCAAGAGCGGCCTCGGCGTGATGCTGTTGATCTCGCTCGCGGCGGCGGCGCTGGTGAGCCGAGGCGCCCTGACGCTGTTTTACGCCGCGCTCGCCTCCATCGCAATTCTGCTAGAGCAGACTTACTGGGTCCTGAAATTCGATCACAGCGAAGCCAATTACGTGCAACCCGGGCTGCTGGCGATTGGCTATTTCGCCACGGCGCTGATCACCAACCAACTGGCGCAGCGCGTAATCCGCCAGGAGCGGGTGATGCGCCAGCGCTCGGTCGACCTGAGCAACCAGCTGCGCATCAGCCAGCTGGTGATTCAGGACATGCAGGATGCGGTGATGGTAATTGACGGCAACGGTCTGGTGCGCCAGCACAATCCGCAGGTGTCGCTGCTGCTTGGCTGGCAGGCGCCGGAGCTCGATCAGATCGAAAATCATTCCCCAGAGATCGCGCGCGCGCTGGCGCACTGGCGCGACGTCGGGGGCGGCGCGGGTGAAACCCTGCTTCTGCCCGGAAGCGGCAAGCTGGTGCGCGCGCGCTTTGTCGAGGCAGGAGCGGAGGGCGGCAGTATCACTCTGGTTTTCCTCGAGGACCTGTCGCGGCTGCAGGAGCAGGCGCAGCAACTCAAGCTGGCGGCGTTGGGGCGGCTCACCGCCAATATCGCGCACGAAATACGCAATCCGCTTTCCGCGATCAGCCATGCGAGCGAACTGCTCTTGGAGGAGCAGCGCGGGCCCTCGCAGGAACGCTTGCTGCACATCATTCAGGATAACTCGAAACGCCTGGATCGCATGGTGCGCGACGTGCTCGAACTGACGCGGCGCGACCGGGTACATCCGGAAGCCATTCGCCTGGGGACTTTTCTGCCTTCCTTCATCGACGAGTTTGCGCAAAGCGAGCGCATCCCTGCATCAAGTTTCTTGCTGCAGGTGCATCAGGCGAGCGAAATCATATTCGACCGGGTGCACCTGCAGCAGGTGCTGTGGAACCTGCTACGCAATGCGTGGCGCCACTCGCGCCAGGGCGAGGCGAGCGTGCGCGTGGTGGTTAAGCGCAGGGCGAATCGGGTAGAATTGGACGTGATCGACGACGGCGAGGGCGTACCTACGAATCTGCGGCAGCAATTGTTCGAACCCTTCTTCACTACCTATAGCGGCGGCACCGGCCTTGGCCTGTACATCGCGCGAGAGATGTGCGCCGCAAATTCAGCCATTCTCGAGTATGTCGGATCGCCGGCGGACTCTACCGGCGCGGATTTTCGCGTCCTGTGCGGGAGCAAGCCGGTATGAAACGCGCCGAACGCAGAGGGAAGCCGACCGGGGCCGCAGTCCTGGTGGTGGATGACGAGGCGGATATCCGCGAATTGCTCGAGTTGACTTTGCTGCGCATGGGGCTGGCGGTGGTGTCAGCGGGCAGCGTGGCCGAGGCGCAGGGGTTCCTGCAGGCGCAGCGCTTCGAACTGTGCCTGACCGACATGCGACTTCCCGATGGCGAGGGCCTGGAACTGGTACGTTATATCGGCGAGCATTGCCGCGACCTTCCGGTGGCGGTCATCACCGCTTACGGCAGCACGGAGAATGCTGTCGCCGCGCTCAAGGCTGGCGCATTCGATTACCTTTCCAAGCCGGTGTCGCTGGAGGAACTGCGCACGCTGGTCAAATCGGCGCTCAAACTACCTGAGCGCGAGTCCGAGGCCAAGCCCACATACCAGCAACTGCTGGGCGAATCCCCGGCAATGCAGCAGGCCCGGGAGATGATACAAAAGCTTGCGCGCAGCCAGGCGCCTGTATACGTAAGCGGCGAATCCGGTAGCGGCAAGGAATTGGCGGCGCGCCTGATCCACGATCAGGGCGCGCGCCATGACCA
>JAENXP010000084.1 GCA_016649475.1 Burkholderiales bacterium
CCTCTCACCCGAGGGTAAATCGGTCACGTTTGCGGGAATACCCGCCGGCGGCTGGTTCGCAGAAGGCTCGGTACTGCGGGGACAGCCGTTCAAATACGACATCGTGGCACTGCGCGACTCGCGCATAGCGTTTTTGCCCGAGGCCACCTTCCACTGGCTGCTGGACACCAGCATACCGTTCAACCGCTTTCTGCTGAAGCAATTGAACGAGCGCCTGGGACAGTTCATCGGCATGGTCGAACACGACCGCCTGCTCGAGCCGGACGCGCGCGTGGCGCGGGCACTGGCGGCGCTGTTCAACCCGCACCTCTACCCCGACTCCGACCCGCATATCCAGATCTCGCAGGAAGAACTCGGCTACCTCGCCGGCGCATCGCGCCAGCGTGTCAATCGCGCGCTGCAGGTGCTGGGCAAGGCCGGTCTGATCAAAGTCGATTACGGCCTCGTGACGGTGCTCGACCTGGACGGCCTGCAAAGTTACGGCAGCTGATTACGCGCGGCCGAATTCGCGTATCCTCCTTCCTGCATGGCTATCCTTTATCTGGTCCGTCACGGCCAGGCCTCTTTCGCCGCCGAGAATTACGACCGCCTGAGCGAACTCGGCCGGCGGCAATCCGTCTGGCTGGGCGAATATTTCGCCGAGCGCGGCATCGTATTTTCGCGCGCGGTGTGCGGCACGCTGGAGCGCCAGCGCCAGACCGCGCGCGACATTCTCGACACCATGGGTTCGACGCTGACGGCCGCGGAACATCCCGGCTGGAACGAATATTCGGGCGAAGCGCTGTACAAGGCCTACCTCGGCGACGAATGGGCGAACGCGCGCGCCAAGGGTGATGTGCGCGCGGTCTACCGCACCATCAAGGCGGCGCTCGCGGCCTGGTCGCAAGACAAACTGCCGGGGCCGCTGCCCGAGACCTGGAGCGCTTTCGGCGAGCGCATCGCCGCAGCGATGCAAAGCGCCTGCGCCGGCCTGTCCGATGATGACTATGTGCTCGCCGCGACTTCAGGCGGGGCTATCGGCCGCGGCATTGCCGACCTGCTGCAGGCGCCGGCGCAGACTGCGATAGAACTCAATCTGCAGTTTCGCAACTCGGGATTCTGTGAAATCTTCTTCAGTCCGCGATCGATGCGGCTGGTGAGTTTCAATTGCGTGCCGCACCTGGAGCGCGCAGACCGGAGCGAGTCGATTACCTACTCCTAACGAAATAAAGAGCGTCTTGAGTACCGTGTACGTTAGGCGAACAGAATTGCGCGCTGCGCGCACCAACCGTGTTTTCTGTACGGATGAAAAGCGCATCCGTACAGAAAACACGGTTATTGATAAGGACGGTACGGTGGGGTTATCCAAGATCGTCGATTGCGTACGGATGTGTTTTTCATCCGTGCGCAATCGACGATCCGCGCGGACGGCTTCTCGTCCGCGCAAAATCTAAACCCTGCAACAATGAAGGCGCGATTCAAGCCGCCACGTGTAATCAGTGCAGCCGCGGCTTCTTCAGGAAGTCGTTGCGGTCGCCCGATCGCACATTGAGGCGCAGTACGTCGCCCTGGCGCGCGAGCATCAGCGGAACCTCGACGCCCGCATCGCCCAGGCGCCAGATCCTGCGCAGAAAATCGGCGAGGCTGGCAGTGCGCTCACCCGCGACCCCCAGCACCAGGTCGCCCGCCAATACCCCGGCGCGCTCGGCCGGACCGCCCGGCGCCAGTCCTCCCACGATCAGGCGATCGTCCACATACTGGGTGTACATGCCGAGCCATGGACGCGGCGCGCGCGCAGCGCGTCCGTGCGCCAGCAAGTCCTCGAGTATGGGTTCGAGCAGATCTATGGGCACGAACATATTGCCCTGCTCCGATTCCTCGCCCACGGCCTCCTGCAACAGCAGCGAACCGATACCCACGAGCCGTCCACGCGTATCCACCAACGCAGCGCCGCCCCATTGCGGATGCGCAGGCGCGGTGAACAAGGCCTCGTCGATCAGATATTCCCAGTAGCCGGCGAATTCGCGCTTGGCGATCAGCTTGGCCTTGAGGGCGTGCGCGCGCCCCCCGTGACCGATGATGAACACCTCGTCGCCGGCATCCACGGCGGCGGCCGAGCCGCGTTCGAGCGGCGGCGCGCGCAATTCGCCCAGCGACTGCACCAACCCGAAGCCGGTGGCCTGGTCGTAAGCAAGCGCGTGGCCGGCAACCACCTCGCCGGCATTGGTCGTGAGCCAGATGGTCTCGGCCTCGGTGATCAGATAGCCGATGGTGAGCACCAGCCCGTCTGCGCGGATCACTACCCCGTAACCGACGCGCTCGGTGCCGAGGATGCCGCCGGTAAACGCGTCTTCGGGTATTTCCGCGCGCAGCAGCACCACTGCGTCCAGCGCCTGCGCGAGGTCGAAATCGACCTCCTCCTCGCGCGGTTGCAGGGATTCGTCAAAAGCCCAGGAGTTCTCATCTGCCATAGGGGTCGATTTTGCCACGTTGCCGCCTGGCCCGCGGACAAGTTCTGCCGCGCGCTCGAGATTATTATGGTTGCAGATAAAATTCCTGCGGTGCCTGCACGCAGAAGCGGCCCAGCTGCGCCAGCGGTCGCGCCAGCTTGAGCAGAGCCTTGTCGCGCGTGAGCAGATGGCTCGCGCGCGCATGCCAGGCGAGCTCGAGAAACTTCTGGTCGTCCGGGTCCTCGCACCGTGGCATGCCGGCAACGGTGCCGGGTTCGGGTAATGCAAATACCCTGGCGAATGCCGTGTAGCGCTCGAACGCCAGCAGCTGCGCCGCGGCATTCAGCTTCACCTGCGCGTAGCCCAGGGCGCGGCGCAGCTCCTGCAAACACGCGCTGCTGGTCGCCGCCTGCAGCAGGCCGCATTCGATCGCGTCTGCGATGGGACGCACGCGCGGATCGCCGAAGGCGATCCAGTCGAGGACGACATTGGTGTCCAGGACCAGCAAGGGAACAGGCGCGCTCTGCCTGGAGGTGGGGGACGCGGTCCCATGGCGCGGATACATGGCTGTCAGTTTAGCCCAGGCACGGGGTACTATTCAGCCTGGAGTCGATTTTGGAATGACCGAAGCCGCCTCTGATAGAGGGAGGTATGTGGAGATGCATGCCCTCAAATTGTAACGAGCTCTTGGAGGCATATAAGGGATGGCGGCATGTTTCCGTTGATCGAACTTTCCGGTTCCCCGCGCGAGCGCGGGCAACAGCACGGTCTGCAGGCGAAGGCGCGCATCGAACGCTCGATCGCCACCTACGCGCACCTGTTCGCCTACTGCGGCATCGACTGGCAGGGTGCGCAGCGCTTCGGCTCGGCTTATCGCGACTTGATCGGCGATCTGGATGCCGCGCTGCTGGCCGAGATCGAAGGCATCGCTGCCGGGTCCGGCCGCAGCGTGGCCGAAATCCTCGCGCTCAACGCGCGCACCGAAATCCTGCCGCCGAGTTATCCGGGCGAGCCGCATCCGGATCGAGGCAGCATCGCTGCCGCCAATGTGAAAAGCGGCGTGCCCGACTGGGGCGAGTGCACCGCAGTCGCGGTGAAGCCGGCGCTAAGCACGACCGGAACGACGCTACTGGCGCAGAACTGGGACTGGCTGGGCGCGCAGCGCGAGGCGCTGGTGCTGCTGCGCGTGCGTAACGCCGGGGGCGCCTCCTGCCTTACGCTGACCGAGGCGGGCATGCTCGCCAAAATCGGGCTCAACAATCGCGGTTTCGGCGTCTGCCTCAATATCCTGCGTTCGTCCGACGACGGCGCGCATCCCGGCGTGCCGGTGCACGTACTGCTGCGCGCGCTGCTGGAGCGCGACAGCGTCGCCGACGCGGTGGAATTCGCGTCCGGACTCACTTTCGGCGCTTCGTCCAACGTGCTCTGCGCCGACGCTTCGGGCGACACCGCCGCGCTGGAGTTCTCTCCGCGCGGCCTCGAGGTGGTGCGCGGCGCGGACGCGGCGCTGTGCCACACCAATCATTTTCTCGCGCCGGTCGCTGCGAAGCACCAGGCTTCGCTCGCGAGCAGTTTGTCCACGGTGCCGCGGCTCGCGCGCATTAGCGCACTGACGCAGGCACACCAGGGGAAATTCTCACCAGCCGACTTGCAGCGCATGCTGCGCGACGAAGCCGACGGATACCTTTCGATCTGCCGCAGTACCGACCCTGCGCTCGCGCCCGAGGCCTGCATCGAAACCGTCGCCTCGGTGGTGATGGACCTGGGCGAGCGCGTGATGCACGTCGCGCCTGACGTGCCTACACGCGTCGAGTACGTGCCGGTGGCGCTGGGAGAGGCCGTCGCGGCCTGAGATCCTGTCTCGCCTACACCGGCGAGAGGATGTGGATCAAGCGGCTTGCGATCATGTCCTTGGTCTTCGCCCCGTATGCCGCCATGTGCGGCGCGGCCGCATGCGCTTTCAATGCGTCGATGCTTTCCCATTTCTCGATCACCAGCATGGTGTCGGGGCCGTACGTCGTCTGAAACTTGGGGCCGTCCGCGAGATCGACGGCGGCACCGTACTCGATGCAGCCCTGTTCCGCTTTGACCGCGGGGACGTTGGCACGGAACGCCTGCAATATGGAGTCGCGCATTCCGGGCTTGGCGGTGATGACGGCGATGACGTGGATCATGTTTTTTGCTCCTTGTGTAAAGTTCTTGCTTGCGAAAACGCCGCCGGCCGTGCATGGATCAAGCCAGGGGCCCTCCTTGGATTCGACGGCTCGGCAGCGGCCGGCTTTATAGCAATACTATTGCTGCAGCAAGAACCGTCGCGACGCCGACACCTATGGAAAAAACCGTCTTGTCGCGCGCGCTCCACCCTTCGTTTCGAGCGCCAAAGCTCGGCGCGACCTGATGCGAGAGCGTGCCGCCTATGACGGCACCATGCACGCTCGTCTCGTTTGCCTGCAGGTTCAGTGTTGTCGCGTAAGCCCTCGAGCCCTCCACCAATCCGGTACGCACGGCGAGCTTCCTGGTGGCCTCGGCCGAGTCGAACACCTTGGACAAGGCCAGATTCGCCGTCAGGTCGACGATTTCGTCCGCGCCGTCGTCTTGTCTCGTATTTGGATACGAATGCGCCAGCAGCTGGGTCGTCGCATAGACATCTGTTTTCGAAAGCTCCGCTAGTCTTCGTGGGGTAGAGGACGGTGCCAGGCCCGATGCCGTCTTGAGTTGAGCCGCGCATTCGCGCAGGTCGTCGGCCAACTGCCGTGCGCTCGAGTAGCGCTCGTCCAAAGATTTGGCGAGCGCTTTTGCGACGATGAAATCAAGCATTTCAGGCGCATCAGGATTGACGGAGCTCGGCGCGGGCGGCGCCAGGTTGACGATCTGAAACATGATTGCGTTTATCTCGGCCCCGACAAAAGGAGCCTGTCCCGTCAACATCTCGTAGACGATGATCCCGAGGGAAAAGATGTCCGAGCCCGGTTCGGCGCGCTTGCCCAGCACCTGCTCAGGCGACATGTACTTCGGAGAACCCAGCACTACCCCGGTCTGCGTTCTCACTTCGGCCGAGCGCATATGCGCGATACCGAAGTCGGTAATCTTTACCTGACCCTCGCGCAGGATCATTATATTGGTCGGTTTGATATCGCGATGCACGACGCCGGATCGGTGTGCGTAGGCGAGCCCCTCGGCAATCTGGATTGCGATGTCGACGGCATCCTCCACGGCTATCGGCACACCCGGCGTCATCAATGTGCGGAGTTCTTTTCCCTCGAGCAACTCCATCGCGAGATAAGCGATATTGCCGGTCCTGCCGATGTCATAGATGGTGACAATGCTGGGATGATTTAGCCCGCCCGCCGCCCTGGCCTCCTGATAGAAGCGCGCTTCATACTCCGCCATATCGTCATCATCGGCGGACAGGTTGATCGTCTTGATCGCGACGGCGCGGCCTAGCTGCGGGTCGACGGCGCGATAGACCGTGCCCATCGCCCCCTTGCCCAATTCGGCAATGATTTCGTAGCGGCCTAGTTTGTCGTTTTCCATCGGCAGCGATATCCGCGCGGGATCAGCGGCGTGCCTTCAGGCTGCGAAATACCGGTCCCCACATCGGATGACCCGCCTCGCCCGGTTCAAGCTCCAGCATCGGATTGATCTCGAGCGCCTTTCCGAACTCCTCCCGGCACTGCTTTTCGCGCCCTGAAGCGCAGTGAATGAAGGCTAGATATTTGTGGGCTGTTACCTGATCGGCGCTGCTCAGTCCCGAATCCAAAGCACTCTGCAACGCTTTGGCAGCCTCGCCGTACTTGCCGTCTTCGTAACTGGAAATTCCCGCGGAGAGTTCCGGCTGGCCCTTGTTTTGGAACACGCTTTTGACGGTGTCGATGGCGCACCCTCCCAATGCAAACAAGGTAACCGCCACGAAAAACAGATTCCACGTCGCTTTCATCGGCATTCGACCTTATTGAAATTTGTGCTTTATTCTAATCTGGTCGCCGGCTTTGACGTCGACGGTCTTGATATGGCTGGCAAAGCTGGGATTCCTCACTTCGATTTGATGCTTGCCTGCGGCGATCCCCACATCATGCAACGGCGGACTGACGCCTCGCTTCTTTCCATCTACATAAATTTCGCCCCATGGCGTAATCGCCAGTTTGACCACCGCCACTTCCCTTTCGGATTCTTTGGGGACCGTCCCGGAGGATGCTGTTTTCTCTGCAACGACCACCGCTGTCGCCGGCTTTGTGTCCGCGCCCACCGCAACCGCAGGCTTTTTGCCCTCGGCCGCCGCTGCCGCCGGCTTATTGTCCACGCCCGCTACAGCAACACCAGTCCGGGTTGCGGCCACTGCCGTCGCGGTTGACTCGACCCGCGTTTGCGCTTCGTTGCGATAGCTGCGGACCGCGACAGCGACCGAGAGTATTGCCACGACCGTCAACGATGTGGCGAACCGGGGATTCTTGTACACCTTGTTCTTGATCGTTGTGGAGATCTGGGCAGAATAGTCCCCGGTATCCTGGGCAGACCCGGAAGTTCCCCGCGCGATGCCACGCTTCGCTTCCGACCGCCGCCTGAGCCCCGGAACGGTGTTGCCTATCGCGTACACCTCGTGCTCGCGGACATGCTTGTCCGTGTGCGATCCTTCATAATGAAAAAGCTCCGAATAATCATCGGACAAGCGGGAAACGACTTCGTAATAGGATCGCGATACCAGCACCTGCCCCGGTTGGGCGAAGGCCATCACGCGCTGCGCCACGTTGATTCCGTCACCGATAATGTTCGGCCGGCCGTTGATGTCCTTGACGAGCCGTACGGGGCCAAGATTGATGCCGATGCGTGCGCTCAACTGGGTCGGGTCGCCCGGCAATTCGGCGGCGACGGCATCGCGGAAATTCGTTGCGAGTAGCATCGCGTCTTCCGGGTCGCCGATCAAACTTATTGCCGCGCCATCACCGGTGTCAAGAACAATGCGATCGGAAACGGCGATATCCTTCAACGCTTGCGACAGAAGTGCGTTGAAATGGTCCTTGAGCCTGATTTGCTCGGCGACCGGCTTGCGCGAGTACTCGACGATGTCGAGAAACACCACGCTGCAAATTAGCGTCCGGCTATTCTGATTTTCACTCATCGCGGACTGACTGGCGCAGGCACAATGGCCTGCCCGATTCCATTAACAGGTTCATTCAGGGACTTTACCGCATCGGCGGCGCTTATTGCACGGCGAGCCACTTATAATGCCCGAGTTTGCATCTGCAAACGGCGCTGAATTCAGGAATTGAGTCACAAACAGCGGCCCGTCTTTCCGCAGGATAGAAACAATGGCGCCGAAGCGGGCAGGCGCCCCGCGCTTGCATTCGCGCTCGGTTCAATAATTTGCATAC
>JAENXP010000359.1 GCA_016649475.1 Burkholderiales bacterium
CATGATCCACTTTGTAGTGCATGACGAACACGATTCGGTCGGCGTGGTCGTAGTCGAAGGCGTCAAATCCGGCCAGCAGCTCACCGGCTGGATCATGGACCAGGACAAGGAAATCAAGGTGCGCGCGCAAAGCAATATTCCGATCGGCCACAAGCTGGCGATCGCGAAGCTCGCTGCGAATGACACCGTGATCAAGTACGGCACCGACATCGGGCGCACCGTGGCACCGATCAAGGTGGGCGAACACGCGCACGTGCACAACATCAAGACCAAGCGCTGGTAGCCACCTGCTGCAATATGCATTTTGCACCAGGCCGATATCGGGGCGCATGAGGGGAACGATCCCCTCCTATCCAAACAAGACAAGATCCAAGCGAGGCAGACACACATGAATCTTTCCAAAGCGAAATTCTGGGGCTACAAACGCGAGAACGGCCGCATCGGCGTGCGCAACCACGTCATCATCCTGCCGGTCGATGACCTCGCCAACGCGGCCTCCGAGGCGGTGGCCAACAACATCAAGGGCGCGATGGCGCTGCCGCACCCCTACGGCCGGCTGCAGTTCGGCGCCGACCTGGATCTGCACTTTCGCACCCTCATCGGCACCGGCTCCAACCCCAACGTCGCCGCGGTGGTGGTGATCGGCATCGAGGAAGGCTGGACCAAGAAGGTGGTCGACGGCATCGCCAAGACGGGCAAGCCCGTGTGCGGCTTCGGCATCGAGCAGCACGGGGATCACGACACCATCATGCGCGCCTCCCAGGCGGCGAAGAAGTACCTGCAGTGGGCCTCCGAACTGCGCCGCGAAGAGCGTCCGCTGAAGGACCTGTGGGTATCGACCAAGTGCGGCGAATCGGACACCACCTCGGGCTGCGGCGCCAACCCGACGGTGGGCAACGCCTTCGACAAGATGTATGCGCACAAGACCACGCTGGTGTTCGGCGAGACCACCGAGCTGACCGGGGGCGAGCACCTGGTGGCGGCGCGCTGTCGCACGCCCAAGGTGAAGAAGGAGTTCATGGCCATGTTCGACCGCTATCAGGCGCTCATCGAACGGCACAAGACGAGCGACCTGTCGGACTCGCAGCCGACCAAGGGCAACATCGAGGGCGGGCTCACGACGATCGAAGAGAAGGCGCTCGGGAACATCCAGAAGATCGGCAGGAAGTGCATGGTGGACGGGGTGATCGACAAGGGCGAAGAGCCCAAGGGCCCGGGCCTGTGGTTCATGGACTCCTCCTCGGCCGCGGCCGAGATGGTGACCCTGTGCGCGGCTTCGGGTTTCGTGGTGCATCTGTTTCCGACCGGGCAGGGCAACGTGATCGGCAACCCGATCCTGCCGGTGATCAAGCTCTCGGCCAACCCGCGCACCGTGCGCACCATGTCCGAGCACATTGACGTCGACGTGTCGGGCCTCCTGCGCCGCGAAATGACGCCGGACGAGGCGGGCGATGCGCTGCTCGAGTGCATGTTCCGCACCGCCAACGGCCGCCTCACCGCCGCCGAGGCGCTGGGCCATCGCGAGTTCGTGCTCACGCGCCTGTACGAGAGCGCGTGAGTATTGAAAAAGGGGTACTAGGGAAGGCGTGGGGCCCTTCCTTTCCCACGCAGGCCCCCTTTTATATCCCCCAAGTCAGGGCAATTGAAAAACGCTTTCCTAGGAGAAAGAAACCCATGAAATGCATCTTCGCGTCCGGCAAGCGTTTTTCAATTGCCGACTGACACATCCACGAGACCGCCGCAAGAACGAGGATCACGACCATGACCCGTCCCCGCGTTAAATCCTACGGCAGCGTCGCCCTGGGGCTGTCCTTGCTGATTTTCGGCATTTATTTCCTGAATGTCCTGATCGGCGGGCCACTCGGAAGAAAGCCCTGGATGAGCGACGTGGGGGAAATGCTGACCTTGTTCGCAGCGGTCGTTTTTTTCGTTGCCGGCACGCTTTTCCGCGAAGCGCAATCGGGCCGCAGAAAATCCGGGGTAGCGCCCGGCGAAGAAGGTTGAAACGAGAATACCCCGGGAATCGGCAATGGATTGCAATCCTCCATTTTCCTAACCCGATAGAAAGATGGGCGCTTCCTTCCGCTGCGGTTGGTTGCTCCCACGAAAAGTCCACCCAGAGCACTTACTTTTAAAGAGGAGAAAGACATGCACAAGCCATCAGAATTGGGAACTTTGGCCGGCCAGACCTCGGAACAATTGTCACAAGAGCGCCGCAGGTTCTTGCAAGTAGCCGGCACCAGCGGCTTCACCGTCGCGGCACTGGCCGGGGCGGGTGGAACCTTGTTTTCGCCGGCCGCCGTAGCCCAGACCGGAAACGAAGAGGCACAGCGGCAGAAAGCGGCAAAATATACGATGACCATCGCCTCGGCCTATGTGCTGGGCGCATCGCGCAGCTATCCGATCCTGCAGCGGGATTTCAAGGAAAACATCCAGAACGCAACCCGCGGCAAGGTATATGTCCGTCTGGCGCCCGCCGGACAACTTGGGGCGGGTGGCGACCTGGCGAAAAAAGTCCAGGAAGGCACCATCCAGGCGGCGCAGCACTCGCTGTCGAATTTCGCGCCTTTCGCGCCGGTGGTAGACCTGATCAATCTGCCGTATTTTTGCGGTTCGAACCAGCGGTTCGTCAACCTGGTGACTTCGGATGTGTGGAAGAAGGAAGTGCATCCGAAGGTGGAAGCCAAGGGCTTCAAGCCTCTGTTCTATATTGTGATCGATCCGCGCACGGTCGCGGTACGCAAGGGCGGCAAGGCGGTGATCACGCCCAAGGACCTGACCGGCATCAAGTTCCGTGTTCCCGGCTCGAAGATGTTGCAGCAGTATTACCGGATGGTCGGCGCCAATCCCACGCCGGTGGCATGGGGCGAAACGCCCTCGGCCATCAAGCAGGGCGTGGCCGATGCACTCGATCCGTCCGCAGGCGCGCTGTTTGTCTTCGGCTTCAAGGATATATTGAGCCACATCACATTTACCCGCGCCGTTCCGGACAGCCAGGTCTATTCGTGCAATCTGGAATGGTTCAAGGGATTGCCCAAGGATGTCCAGGACGGTATCGAATTCGCCTCGGACATCACTGCGCAGCAGAACCTTGCCAAGGTTCCCGCCGCCCGCAACTACGCGATTGCCGAACTGGCCAGCGCGGGCGTGCAATTCCATTATCTGAACGACGCCCAGCTCAAGCAATGGCAAGACGCCGGCGGCTACCAGCGCAAGGAATGGGACGAATTCAGAAACGAACTGGCCGGCACGAAAGAGTTGTTCAGCAAGCTGGAAACGGCCGCCAATACCGATGGCCGCCTGTATGTGCACGACGCCTGATCGCGCCAACTGCTGAGAGCGACAGACTGATGAATAGGTGGCGCAAATCGCTGGCAGCCCTGGACCGCAACCTGGAGCGCTGGGCCTTGCTGGTGTTCTACAGCATGCTGGTGATAACCATGGCGGTCGAAGTGCTGCGGCGGGAGGTGTTTTCCTATTCGTCGGTCTGGGGCGAGGAGGTCGTGCGCTATGCCTTCATCTATCTCGTCTGGATCGGCGCGGCGGCGGCTGTTCGCGAGCGCGCGCATATCCGCATCGATGTGATCTTTGAAGCCTGTTCGATGCGGGTCAAGGCGCTGCTTTACCTCTTTGGCGATCTGGCGATGCTGGTGGTGGCCTGCTTCGCCCTGTACTGGTCATGGGAGAGCCTCATGGTCAGCCTGAAGTTCGGTTCGGTTTCACACGGGCTGCGCGTGCCGATGGTGTGGTTTCTGAGCGCCGTGCCGATCGGTTTTTGTTTGCTCTTGTACCGTTTGCAACAATCGATCCGGCGAGATCTCTCCGACTTCTGGAATCGCCGTCCCGTGTACGAAGGCGCGCGTCTGTTCGACTGATTCGGCC
>JAENXP010000818.1 GCA_016649475.1 Burkholderiales bacterium
ACAATACCCACATTTGGGCGCGTGGCACATTCGCCGTAGCCTTAGTCGCAGTATCCGCATTGGCCGCGTCCCCGGCCGTCGCCGCGGACGCAAAGCTGCCAGCCACCCTGGCCTGGAGCGCATACGGCGTCGGTTCTGCCGGCTATAACCAGTCGGTAGGGATCGGCAACGCGCTGAAGCAGAAATACAATGTCAGCCTGCGCGTGCTGCCGGGCAAGAACGATGTCTCGCGCAACCTGCCGCTCAAGAGCGGACAGGTGCAGTTCTCCGCCAACGGCGTCGGCGGCGCGTATCTGGCGCAGGAAGGCATGTTCGACTTCGGCGCGAAGGCCTGGGGGCCGCAGCCGGTGCGCGGCCTGATGCTCAACACCTCGGATCAGCTATTGACCGTACTCGCGGCCAAGGACAGCGGCATCAAAACCATAGCCGATCTGAAAGGCAAGCGCGTCGCCTGGGTGATCGGTTCGCCTTCGCTGAACCAGAACATCACCGCCATTCTCGCCTTTGCCAACCTGACCTGGAAGGATGTGGAGAAGGTCGAGTTCGGCGGCTTCGGTGCGGCCATGGACGGTATCGTCAACAACCAGGTCGATGCGGCGTTTAGTTCGTCGGTTTCGGGCAAGGCCTATGCCATAGCCAAATCCCCCCGCGGTCTGGTGTATCCGGTGATTTCGCACAAGGACAAGGAAGGGTGGAAGCGGCTCAACGCGCTGGCGCCGTTCTTCAACCCGTTCATGGGCACGGTGGGCGCCGAGTTGTCCAAGGATCACCCGGCCGAGTCCTCGTCGTATCCTTACCCGATTCTGATGGCCTATGCCTCCCAGAAATCGGACCTGGTGTACAACATGACCAAGGCCATGGTCGACACCTTCGATATGTACAAGGATTCGGCACCGGGCGCCAACGGCTGGGCCGTCGACCGGCAGATATTCGAATGGGTGGTGCCCTACCACGAAGGCGCGATCAAGTTCTGGAAGGAAAAAGGCCTGTGGAAGCCTGAGCACCAGAAGCACAACGACATGCTGGTCAAGCGCCAGAAGGTGCTCGCAGACGCGTGGGCCGGAATGAACAGGGATAGCGGTGCCGACGACAAGGCGTTCACGCTGGCCTGGATGAAAGTGCGCGCCGATGCGCTCACCAAGGCCGGGATGGATCCGGTTCTTAGAAGTTGGTGATAATTCTGCGCGCGACGGCCTGTGCTGCCGCGCGCAGTCCTGACCCGGGGTGCCGCGAGTGAGCACTGAGGATACCGGTATCCTGGACGCGGACACCGCCGTTGAGGCGGCCGTCGAAAAGCGCTACCGCAAACTCCCGCCTGCCTGGCGCGCAGTGCTGATAATCGTCGCCTCGGTGGCGATTTTTCTTGCCCTCAACCAGATACTCAACCTCGGATTTTTCGTCGGCAAGGTGCTGCTGGGCAGCGCCTACCTCTACTGGCTGTGCGCCTTGCTCGCGGGCTGCGTGTTCATCCTTATTCCCGCGACCAAGCGCGCGCGCCGCGACGGCGTCCCCTGGTATGACGCGGCGCTGTACTTCCTCACCGTCGCCGGGTTCGCCTATTTTGCGCTGAACGCGCATCGCATTCTCACCGAGGGCTGGGAATTTGCCGCACCCAGGGAGGCGATCTGGGTCTCCTACG
>JAENXP010000310.1 GCA_016649475.1 Burkholderiales bacterium
CACTAACGACGTGAAGACTATCGACGGCAAGCCGATCTACGGTCACATGGACTACGGCAAGAAAGACCCGTCGCTGGGGTGGCGCTTCACCGACGCCTGGTTGTCGATGGCCGGCACCGCCGACATCGGCATTCCCAACGGCATGCCAGTCGACGAATGGGGCATCCGCGTCTCGGCCGACGGTTGCAACCCGCTGGGCGCCTCGGTCTCGCGCGGCGGCGCGACCAACTCGCCGGCCGCCGTCTATGCACTCACCAAGTACGTGGACTGGATGAAGAAGTACGCGCCCAAGGAAGCTACGGGCATGACCTTCGGCGAAGCCGGACCGGTGCCTGCGCAAGGCCAGATTGCGCAGCAGATCTTCTGGTACACCGCGTTCACCGCCGACATGACCAAGCCCGGGCTGCCGGTGGTCAACGCCGACGGCACGCCGAAGTGGCGCATGGCCCCCGGGCCGAACGGCCCGTACTGGAAGCAGGGCATGCAAAACGGCTACCAGGACGTAGGCTCGTGGACTTTCTTCGACAAGCACGATGCCAACAAGACGGCCGCGGCCTGGCTCTACGCGCAGTTCATCACCGCGAAAACGACCTCGCTCAAGAAAACCATAGTCGGCCTGACACCGATCCGCGAGTCGGACATTCAGTCACAAGCGATGACGGACCTGGCGCCCAAGCTGGGCGGGTTGGTCGAGTTCTACCGCAGCCCCGCGCGCGTGGCGTGGACACCGACCGGGACCAATGTGCCCGACTACCCGAAGCTCGCGCAGTTGTGGTGGAAGAACGTGGCCGTGGCCGTAACCGGCGAGAAGACGCCGCAGCAGGCAATGGACAACCTGGCCGACGAGATGGATCAGGTAATGGCCAGGCTGGAGCGTGCCGGCATGGCCCGCTGCGCGCCGAAGCTCAACAAGAAGGGCGATCCCAACAAATGGCTGAGCGACAAGGGCGCACCGTGGAAGAAACTGGCCAACGAGAAGCCCAAGGGCGAAACCATCGCCTACGAAAAGCTGCTCGCCGCATGGAAGGCGGGCAAGGTCCGCTAAGCTTGCATCTGCGCCAATGAAGTTGGCCGCGCGCAGCCCAGTGCTGCGCGCGGCCTTTTTTTTGTTCACGACTTGCAGGATTCGGCGCGCAAGTTTTGTACGCGGGAGTTGCGGCGCGTCATGCAAGGCGCTGTTTTCCCGCCTGCTTTCATGTTAGGTTTGATTTGGCGTTTTACTCTATTTGATCGTTTTCAGCATGCAATCTCGATGCTCTCCGATTTTCCGGAGAAAACGCCGCCGTTCGATTTCAGCTACGCTACGAATACTCCAATCCGCAAACGGGGGAAACACAACAAGATGAAGCACATCCTCGCCCTCGACCAAGGCACCACCAGCTCGCGCGCCATCGTGTTCGCCGAAGACGGCAGCGTACGCGCGCAGGCGCAACAGGAATTCCGCCAGATATTTCCCCATCCAGGATGGGTGGAGCACGACCCTGAGGACATCTGGGCGTCGCAATTGCGCGTCGCGCGGCGCGCACTCAAGCAGGCCGGACTGAAAGCGAAGGACATCGCTGCACTGGGCATAGCCAACCAGCGCGAGACCGCCATCATCTGGGAGCGCAAGTCGGGCCGCCCGGTGCATAACGCCATCGTCTGGCAGGACCGCCGCACCGCGGACGCCTGCGCGAAGCTGATACGCCGCGGCAAAACGCAGGCCGTGCGCAGCAAGACCGGGCTGGTGATCGACCCGTATTTCTCCGCGACCAAGCTCGCCTGGATGCTCGACAGCATCCCGGGCCTGAGGCTGCATGCCGAGCGCGGCGAACTCGCTTTTGGCACCGTCGACAGCTGGCTCATATGGAAGTTGACAGGCGGCTCGCTGCACATCACCGACGTCTCCAATGCGTCGCGCACCATGCTCTACAACATTCATACCAGCGACTGGGACGATGAGCTGCTCGCCCTGTTCCGCATTCCGCGCTCGCTGCTGCCGCGCGTATTGCCCTCTTCGCGCGCCTACGGCGAAAGCGTGAAAACGGTTTTCGGCGCGCCGGTCCCGATTGCCGGCATCGGCGGCGACCAGCAGGCGGCCCTGTTCGGCCAGGCCTGCCACACCCCGGGCATGGCCAAGAATACCTACGGCACCGGCTGCTTCATGCTGCTCAACACCGGTGCCAGGGCGGTGCCCTCCAGGCACGGCCTGCTCACCACCCGCTGCGCCCAGAGCGGCACGAAACCCCAGTACGCGCTCGAGGGCGGCGTATTCATCGCCGGCGCCGTGGTGCAGTGGCTGCGCGACGGCCTGGGCTTCATCCGCTCGTCGGCCGAAGTCGAAGCGCTCGCCGCCAGCGTCGAGGATGCAGGCGGCGTCTACCTGGTGCCCGCATTTGCCGGCCTGGGCGCGCCGCACTGGGACGCTTACGCGCGCGGCACCATGCTCGGCCTCACGCGCGGAACGACACGCGCGCACATCGCGCGCGCGGCGTTGGAGGCCATCGCCTTCCAGTCGGCGGAAGTGCTGCAATCAATGCAAAAAGACGCCGGCATCCGTTTAAAGGAACTGCGCGTGGACGGCGGCGCCGCCGCCAACGACACGCTGATGCAGTTTCAGGCCGACATACTCGGCGTGCCGGTGCTGCGCCCGAAGGTCCTGGAGACCACGGCACTCGGCGCCGCCTATCTCGCCGGACTCGCCACCGGCGTGTGGAAAAGCACCGCCGCGATCAGCCGCCAGTGGGCGGTGGGGCGCCGCTTCGAGCCTGACATGAGCCGCGCCGAAGCCCAGGCGCGCATGGCCGGCTGGTCGCGCGCACTCGAACGCTCCAAGGATTGGATCCAGCGCTGACGCGCTGCGAACCATCGCCCGTTACGGCGGCTGCCTTGGGGGGATATCCCGAACCGCCGCGCCAAAGCTTGCGCGGACGGCGGCCCGTCCGCGCGGATCGCCGATTGGGCACGGATGAAAAGCACATCCGCGCCCAATCGGCGATCTCGGAAAAAACCCCAGCGCCGTCTTTGTACTTATCTTATCGATAACCGTGTTTTCTGTGCGGATGCGCTTTTCATCCGTACAGAAAACACGGTTGGCGCGCGCAGCGCGCAATGGCCGCCCTGGCACGCAAGGACCTGAATGGCGCCTCGCGCTGCTGAACGATCCGCGAGACGGCGCCCTACGCAGTCCCGCCTACGGTCAGGCTGTCTATGCGCAAGGTCGGCTGCCCCACGCCCACCGGCACGCTCTGGCCTTCCTTGCCGCAGGTGCCGATGCCGGTATCCAGGCGCATGTCGCTGCCGATCAGGCTGATGAGTTTGAGCACCTCCGGGCCATTGCCGATGAGCGTCGCGCCCTTGACTGGATAGGTGACCTTGCCGTCCTCGATCATGTAGGCCTCGGAGGCGGAGAACACGAACTTGCCGCTGGTGATGTCCACCTGCCCGCCGCCGAAGTTGACCGCGTAAAGTCCATTCTTTACCGACGCGATGATCTCCCGCGGGTCGCGTGCGCCATTGAGCATATAGGTATTGGTCATGCGCGGCAGGGTGGTGTGGGCGTAGGATTCGCGCCGCGCATTGCCGGTGACGGGCACGCCCATCAGGCGCGCGTTCAGACTGTCCTGCATATAGCCGCGCAGTATGCCGTCCTCGATCAGCACCGTGCGCTGACTGGCGTTGCCCTCGTCGTCGACGTTGAGCGACCCGCGCCGGTCGGGTATGGTGCCGTCGTCGATCACGGTGACGCCCGTGGCAGCGACACGCTCGCCGACCCGGCCGGAAAAGGCCGAACTGCCCTTGCGGTTGAAGTCGCCCTCCAGGCCGTGGCCGATGGCCTCGTGCAGCAGTATTCCCGGCCACCCCGGCCCCAACACCACGGTCAGATTGCCCGCCGGCGCCGGCCGCGCGCGCAGGTTCACCACCGCCTGATCCACCGCCGTGCGCGCATACTGCCGCAGGCGCGTCTCATCGAAATAGGCGTAATCGAAGCGCCCCCCGCCCCCGGCGCTGCCCTGCTCGCGCCTGCCTTTTTCTTCCACGATCACGGTGAGCGACAGGCGCACCAGCGGGCGCACATCGGCCGCCATCAGGCCGTCGGAGCGCGCCACCAGCACCACCTCGTACTCGCCCGCGAGCCCGGCCATCACCTGCACCACGCGCGGATCTAGAGCGCGCGCCTCACCCTCCAGGCGCTCGAGCAGGCGCACCTTGTCCGCGTCCGCCAGGGATGCAAGCGGATCCGACGGACGATAAAGGTCGCGCCCGGCACCGCGCCGCGCAGCCGCTGCGCGGCCGTGCGCGCGCACG
>JAENXP010000091.1 GCA_016649475.1 Burkholderiales bacterium
GGCAACGCAGCACAGCTGCGCTATGCCGGCATGCTGGCCGCGCACCAGCGGCTCAAGGCATATCTGGAGGAACTGTCCGCCGTGACCGAACCGGAGTACCGCAGCTGGACAAAACCGCAGCGGCTCGCGTTTCTGATCAACGCCTATAACGCCTTTACCGTCGAACTGATCCTGTCCAGGTACCCGGACCTCGCATCGATCAAGGATCTGGGCAGCGTATTCCAGTCGCCGTGGAAGCGCAGGTTCTTCAGCCTGCTCGGCAGCGAACGCCATCTCGACGACATCGAACAAGGCATGATCCGCGCCCCCGGCGCCTTCGACGAACCGCGCATCCACGTTGCGCTGGTGTGCGCCTCGATCGGCTGCCCGATGCTGCGCAACGAGGCCTATACCGCCGAGCGGCTGGATGCTCAACTGGAAGACGGCATGCGCCGCTTCTTCTCCGACCGAACGCGCAACCGCTATGATCCCGAGCGCAACATCCTGCGCGTATCCAGGCTATTCGACTGGTACGGCAAGGACTTCGAGCAGGGCCACGGCGGTTTCGCCTCGCTCACGGCGACATTCGCCAAATACGCCGAGCGCCTGACCGATACGCCGCAGGCGCAGGCGCGGATTCGGCGCGGCGACTACCATCTCGAATTCCTGGATTACGACTGGAGGCTCAACGACGCGCGTTGAGATGAAACAGACGTGATCCGCCTGCAGGGGGATCTGCGGCAGCCTGTTAGAATGCGGCTGACCATAGAAAAGCCTATTTCGACATGAAACTCGCCACCCTCAAGGACGAAACCCGCGACGGCACGCTGATCGTGGTGTCGCGCGATCTCAAGCACGCAATCAAGGCCGACGACATCGCGCCCACGCTGCAGGCGGCGCTGGACGACTGGGACTACATCTCGCCGCTGCTCACCGACCGCTATGATGCGCTCAACCGCGCTCCCGGCAACCGCGCCTTCGATTTCGATCCGAAGCAATGCGCCTCGCCCCTGCCGCGCGCATACCAGTGGGCCGACGGCTCCGCCTACGTCAGCCACGTCGAGAGACTGCGCAAGGCGCGCGGTGCGGAAATGCCCAAGTCGTTTCGCAGCGATCCCCTGATGTACCAGGGCGGGTCCGACGCTTTCCTCGGCCCCTGCGACGATATCCCGCTGGAGAACGAAGACTGGGGTCTGGACCTGGAAGCCGAAATAGCAGTGATCACCGGCGACGTGCCCATGGGCCTGCCAAAAAAAGAGGCGGGCGAATCCGTCCGCCTGTTGATGCTGGTCAATGACCTGTCTCTGCGCAATCTGGCGCCGGCGGAACTGGCCAAGGGCTTCGGTTTCTTTCAGAGCAAGCCCAGTTCGGCTTTTTCACCAGTGGCGCTGACGCGGGACGAGCTCGGTTCCGCCTGGGATGGAAGCAAGCTGAGCCTGCCGCTGCTGGTGCAAGTCAACGGTGAGGAACTGGGGCGCCCCAACGCCGGCGTGGACATGAGCGTGGATTTCCCGCGGCTGATTGCGCATGCCGCCGGCACCAGGCCGCTTGCAGCCGGCACCATCGTCGGTTCGGGCACCGTGTCGAACGCGGATCAGAGCGCAGGCACGGCCTGCATCGCCGAAAAGCGCGCACTCGAGACCATCGCCTCCGGCGAGCCCGTCACGCCCTTCCTCAAATTCGGCGACCGCGTGCGCATCGAAATGTTCGACGCCGAAGGCCATTCCCTGTTCGGCGCGATCGAGCAGCAGGTCGCCAGGTACACGCCGCCCAGATAAGACCTTCCGCGCCTTGAAGCTGCCGCCGTCCTCGGCGGGTTTCGTCGCCATTCTGATGGTGATGATCGCCCTGCTGCCGCTGTCTACCGACCTCTATCTGGCTTCGCTGCCGGCGCTTTCCCGCTATTTCAACAGCAGCATCTCGCGAGTGCAGCTGACCCTGTCGGTATTCGTAGCCGGGTTCGCGCTGTCGCAGTTGGTGCTGGGCCCGCTGTCCGACCGCTACGGGCGGCGCCCGGTGGTGCTCGCCTGCTGCGGCATCTACGTCGCTGCCGGCCTCGCCTGCATGCTGGCGGACTCGATGGCGACACTGCTAGCCGCGCGCTTTTTCCAGGCGATCGGCGCCTGCGGCGGCACGGTGGTGGGGCGCGCCATCGTGCGCGACACCTACGGCGCAGGCGGTACCGCGCGCATGCTCGGCTACATCCATGCCGGCGTGGCGCTGGCGCCGATCCTCGGCCCTACCCTGGGCGGATCGCTGGAAACGTGGTTCGGCTGGCGCGCGAATTTCGCGCTGCTGGCCGGCATCGGCAGCGCATTGCTCGCCGCCGCCTGGCTGTTGCTCGCCGAAACCAACCTTCAGCGCGACCCTCGTGCAACCGATGCAGGACCGATGCTGGCCAATTACCGCAAGCTGCTCGGCGACCGGCGCTTCGTCGGCTATGTTCTGTGCCTCAGCTGCGGCTACGCCGGGATATTCGCCTTCCTCTCCGGCGCCTCCTTCATCATGATCCCTGTGCTGGGCCTGTCGCCGCAGCGCTTCGGCGTGTTCTACGGCATCACCGTGCTCGGCTACATCATCGGCACCATGAGCGCCGGCCGGCTGTCGCTGAAATTCGGCGTCGACCGCATGCTCAAGTACGGCACGCCGCTTGCGCTCGCCTCGGGTAGCGCCATGCTGGCCCTGGCGCTGGCCGGCGTGCAAAACCTCGCCGCTCTGCTGGTGCCGATGTTCTTCTACCTGATCGCCGCCGGCATCAACCTGCCGAACGCGATGGCCGGGGCCATCGGCCCGTTCCCCAAAATGGCAGGGATGGCTTCGGCGCTAATGGGCTTTATCCAGATGAGCCTGGGCGCGGGCGTAGGTTACGCCGTGGGCAAGCTGCACGACGGCAGCACAGTGCCGATGAGCGCGGCCATCGCCGCGGCGGGCTGGGGCGTGTTCCTGGTCTACTGGGGATTGGTGCGCGGCTACGGCAGCGGCCGAAATACGACTCAGGCGTGACGCCGGATGAAGTCGCGTATGCGCGGATAGAGCTTCTCGCGAAAGCGCCGGCCGCTGAATATGCCGTAATGCCCCACGTCGGGCGCGAGATAATGCTGGCGCTTTTTCGCCGGGATCGAGGTGCACAGCGCGTGCGCGGCCTCGGTCTGGCCGTTTCCGGAAATATCGTCGAGCTCGCCTTCGATCGTAAGCAAAGCCGTCTTGCTGATCGCCTGCGGCCGAACCAGTTGCTCGCGCACGAACATGCGCCCCTTCGGCAGCGAGAATTCCTGAAATACCGTCTTGATCGTGTCCAGGTAGTACTCGGCCGGCATGTCGAGCACTGCGTTGTATTCGTCGTAGAAGCGCCGGTGCGCCTCGGCCGAGTCGCCATCGCCCTCTACCAGATGATTGTAGAAATCACGGTGCGCGTCGGCATGGCGCGTGGGGTTCATCGCGACGAAGCCCGCATGCTGCAGGAAACCGGGATAGACCTGGCGCATGGCGCCCGGGTATTTCGCCGGTACGCGCTGAATGACGTTGCCCTTGAACCAGGATAGCGGTTTGCGCGTGGCGAGGTTGTTGACCGAGGTCGGACTGCGCCTGGCGTCGATCGGCCCGCCCATCATGATCATGGTACGCGGCTGGACCGGTGCGTCCGCTTCGGCCATGAGCGCAATGGCGGCCAGCACCGGCACCGTCGGCTGGCACACCGAGATGACGTGCACCTCGGGTCCGAGAAAGCCGATGAACTCGCGTATGTAATCGACGTAGTCGTCCAGATGGAACGGCCCGTGGCACAGCGAGACCATGCGCGCGTCCACCCAGTCGGTGATATAGACGTCGTGATCGCGCAGCAGCGTGCGCACCGTATCGCGCAGCAGCGTCGCGTGGTGCCCGGAAAGCGGCGCGACCAGCAGGACTTTCGGATCGGCGCGTCCATTCGAAACCCGGCGCGTACTGAGATCGCGCTCAAAATGCAGCAAGCGGCAAAAGGGTTTGTCGAGCGCGACGGATTCGCTGACCGCGACCGCCTTGCCACCGACGCGGGCCTCGCTGATATCGAATTCGGGTTTCTGGTAACGCTGGGTGACGCGGACGAAGAGTTCGCTGCCGGCGGCGATCTTGCGGCTGAGCGGAGAGTAGAAAAGCGGGCTGAACGGGTAGCTGAACATATTGGCATTCATGCTGGCCCACATCTGCCAGGGCGCCAATGCCGCGTGACTCATTTCGTGCAAGGTATAGAGCAAATTAAGCACTCCGTTACTAATGCGTTACAGGTTTATACCAAACTTCCCGGACCAGCGCACCCCTAGTAATGCCCAATAGTGCTGGTTTTGCAAAACGGAATAAGTTGCGCTTATGCTAGCCTGTCACACATTGTCTTCATCCTGACGGAATACCGAATTTATGAAAATTGCATTGCGCACCGTCTCGGTGCTGGTACTCGTATTGCTGCTCGGCGCCGCCGCCGGCTACGCCTGGCTGCGCCAATCCTTGCCGCAGCTCGAAGGCAGTCTCACTCTGTCCGGTCTCAAAGCGCCTGCGGAAATCGTGCGTGATCGCCACGGCGTGCCCCACATCCATGCTGCCAGCATCGAAGATGCTTATTTCTCCCTCGGCTTCGTCCACGCACAGGACCGGCTGTGGCAGATGGAAATGAACCGCCGCATCGCCGCCGGACGCCTGTCCGAGGCGCTGGGCGCGGCGACCCTGGATGCGGACAAGTTCCTGCGTACACTGGGTGTGCACCGCGTTGCCGAGGCGACGCTGAAGTCGCTTAACGCAGAGACACGCAGCCAGCTGGACGCTTATGCCGCCGGGGTCAATGCGTTTCTCGCACAACGCTCGGGGCCGCTGCCGCCGGAATTTCTGCTCACCGGAATCATGCCCGAACCCTGGCAGAGCGCGGACTCGGTCGCCTGGGTCAAGATGATGGCCTGGGACCTGGGCGCGAACTGGCGCTCGGAACTGCTGCGCCTGCGCCTGGCGAAAAAACTTTCCGCCGCGCAGATCGGCGAATTCCTGCCGCCTTATCCGGGCGACGCGCCGCTCGCCATCGCCGATTTAACCAAGCTGTATCGCCAGCTCGATGCAGGCAAGCTCGCCGCGCTTGCGCTTCCCGGCGTGACCGAGGACGGCGCGTCCAACAACTGGGTGCTCGCCGGCCGCCGCAGTGCCAGCGGCAAGCCGCTGCTCGCCAACGATCCGCATCTGGGCCTGGCCGCGCCCGCAATCTGGTATTTCGCGCATCTGTCGGCACCGGGCCTTGAAGTGATGGGAGCGACCCTGCCTGGGGTGCCCGCCGTGGTGCTGGGGCGCAACCGGCATATCGCCTGGGGCGTCACCAATACCGGCCCGGACGTGCAGGACCTCTATATAGAGCGCGTAGATGGCGCCGGCCAGGTGCTGTCGCCGCAAGGTTGGCAGAAACTCGCCACGCGCAAGGAATCGATCAAGGTCAAGGGCCAGGCGGACGTGACGCTGACGGTGCGCGCCTCGCGCCATGGGCCGTTGATCTCCGACGTGTTCAAGCCGGCCGCGGCTGCGCTGCCACAGAACTATGCGCTGGCTTTCGCCTGGACCGCGCTGCGCGAAGACGACGTGACCATGCAGGCGGCGGGCAAGTACGCAAGCGCCGCCAACTGGAACGAATTTCTCGCGGCGGCGCGAGATTTTCATTCACCGCAGCAGAACATGGTGTATGCCGACACCGACGGCAACATCGGCTACATCGCCCCCGGGCGCGTGCCGGTGCGCAAGCCCGAGAACGACTTGAAAGGGCTGGCGCCCGCGCCGGGCTGGGACGCGAAATACGACTGGGACGGCTTCATCGCCTTCGAGGATCTGCCGCAGAGCTATAACCCGGCCTCGGGCGAAATCATCACTGCCAATCACAAAATCGTGCCCACGGACTACCCGCATTACATTACCAGCGAGTGGTCTCTGCCCTATCGCGCCGAGCGCATCCAGCAGCTCCTGAATGCGACACCCAAACACACCCTGCAGAGCTTTGCAAAAATCCAGGCCGATACGGTGTCGCTGCAGGTGCGCGAAATCCTGCCGCTGCTGCTCAAGACCAGTACCACGGATGCCGAGGCGCTGAAGGTGCTGCAGCAGCTGCGCCGGTGGAATGCGAACATGACGGTCGAGAGTGCGGAGCCGCTGATCGTCAGCGCCTGGCTGCGCGAACTCGGGCGGCTGATCTACGCCGACGAACTCGGCGACATGTTCGACGGCGCCTGGGCGCATCGCGCCGACTTCATGGTCCACGTGCTCGCGGACAGCGGCGGCCAGGGCCATTGGTGCGACGATGTGAACACGCCGGCAAAGGAGACCTGCGCCGACCTGCTGCCGAAGGCGCTAGCTCTCGCCCTGGCCGATCTGCAGCAACGCTACGGCGATGATCGCGCGCAATGGCGCTGGGGCGACGCGCACTTCGCCTTGTCCGAACACCGCCCTTTCGGCCGCCAGCCGCAGCTCGCGAGGCTGTTCGATATCCGCGTGCCCACGCCCGGCGATACCTACACCGTCGACGTCGGCCGCAATACGCTCACCAACGAGCACGCGCCGTTCGCCAGCCGCCACGCCGCGTCGCTGCGCGCGATCTACGATCTGGCCGACCTGGACAAGTCGGTGTACATCCACTCCACCGGCCAGTCGGGCAATCTGTTGTCGCCGCTGTACCGGAATTTCGCCGAGCGCTGGTCACGGGTGGAATATATCCCGATGTCGATGAAGCGCAGCGATGCCGCTGACGGGTCGCTAGGCACGCTCAAGCTGCAGCCGAGGTGATTCTCACCCTGAGATAAAGATTGTTGGCGATCAGCGCCGCCACCACCAACCCGGCGCCCGCGAGCTCTATCGGCGCGAAGCGGTGTCCCTGCAGGATGCGGATGGCGAAGGTTACCACCGGCACCAGGTTGCCTAGCAGCATGGCATTGAGCGCGCCGAGGTAGCCGATGGCCATGTTCCAGAAGAGCACCGCCAGCACCACGGTAAACAGCGCCAGGTAGGCCAGTTCCCAGCCGACGGAAATCACCGTCGCTGCGGCGGGGACGCTCGCATGGCCGCTCAGGGTCGCGATCGCGGTCGCAACGAATATTCCCACCGTGCCCGGCAGGCAGGTGAGCGTGGTAAAACGCAGCGCCGACCAACCGGGGAAGCTGACCGCGCCTATGGTGTAGCTGATCCAGCACATGGCGCCGAGAAAAACCAGAATGTCGCCAACAAAGCTGCCGCTGGAGGCAATACTGGCTGGGTCGCCTTTGCTTATAACCAGGAACACGCCGAGAATGGCGATGCTGACGCAGGCCAAAGTGAAGTTCGCCGGCCGCGTTCCCTTCAGCGCCCAGTGCACAAACGCCACGATCGGCGTCTGCAGCGCCATGATGATGGCGGCATGCTCCGGACTCGAGCGCGCAAGGCCGACAAATACCAGCACGGAAAAACCGGTGATACCCAGGACGCCGAAAAATGATGCCGGCAGAAGCTTCCCGTGGTAACGCAGCGCGGCGGGGCCTTCGCGCCAGTACAGCAGGGCAACCAGCACCAGTGCCGCGACGCTGTAGCGGA
>JAENXP010000646.1 GCA_016649475.1 Burkholderiales bacterium
GCAGTAGGCCGGGCCGCTACAGGGCGGTTCCGGGGCAGTGTTTCATCGTGCGCGACCCTGTCGTGCGCTGGACGCACCACGTCAAGACGGGCGAGATCATCGGCCGCGGCTTCAATGCGCCGATCAGCCGCCACGACCCCGCCGCACACGCGGAAATCCTCGCCTTGCGCGATGCCGCCGCGAGGCTCGGCAATTACCGCCTGCCTGGCTGCGAGCTGTATGTCACGTTGGAGCCCTGCGCGATGTGCGTGGGTGCGATGCTGCATGCGCGCATCGCGCGCCTGGTCTACGGCGCCGCCGACCCCAAGACCGGCGCCTGCGGCAGCGTGGTCGATCTGTTCGCCGATGCCAGGCTCAATCACCACTCGAGCGTTACCCCGGGCGTGATGGCAGAAGAATGCGCCGCGCTGCTGCGCGGATTCTTCGCCGAAAGACGGACCAGGGTCTGAGATGCCGCGCGTAGAAATCAGCCTGACCGGGCAAACCCTGAAACTGCTGGATGACGGCGGCCGCTTGCTGCACGGCTATACGGTGTCGACGTCCAGAAATGGCGCGGGGGAACTGAAGGACAGTTATTGCACGCCGCGCGGCCGCCACATCATCCGCGCGAAAATCGGTGCCGGCGTCGCGGAAAACACCATATTCATCGGACGCAGGCCCAGCGGCGAGATCTACACCCCGGCGCTGGGTGAGCGCCATCCGGGCCGCGACTGGATACTGACGCGCATACTCTGGTTGTCGGGTTGCGAGCCGGGATTCAACCGCCTGGGCCAGGTGGACACGATGCGGCGCTATATCTATATCCACGGCAGTCCGGACCATGCGCAAATGGGCAGCCCCGGCTCGATCGGCTGCATCCCATGCACAACCGCGACATCATCGAGTTGTTCGAAGAGGTAGCGCCGGGCACGCCGGTGGATATCCTCGAGAGCTGATCAGCTCTGGAACAGGGCGCGGATCTGGTTCGCGTCGGGCCGCATTATCACGCCTCTTTCGGTGATGATGCCGGTGATCAGCGCTGCCGGCGTGACATCGAAAGCAGGGTTGGCAACGTCTACGCCCGCGGGGGCGCAGCGCACGCCGCGAAAACCGGTGACCTCCGCCGGGTCGCGCTCTTCGATCGGGATGGCGCTGCCGTCGGCGAGGGCGATGTCGATGGTCGACAGCGGTGCCGCCACGTAGAACGGAATGCGGTGGCGTTCGGCCAGCACCGCGACGATGTAGGTGCCTATCTTGTTTGCGGTGTCGCCGTTGACGGCGATGCGGTCGGCGCCGACGACGACCACGTCGACACGGCCCTGCTGCATCAGGTGGCCCGCCATATTGTCGGTCACCAGTGTCACCGGAATGTTTTCCTGCACCATTTCCCAGGCGGTAAGCCGCGCGCCCTGAAGATACGGCCGCGTTTCGTTGGCGATCACGCTGATGCGCTTGCCCGCGTCGCGCGCCGAACGGATCACGCCCAGCGCCGTGCCGTGGCCCGCGGTGGCAAGCGCGCCGGCATTGCAATGCGTCATGACGCGCGCACCTTGCGCAATGAGCGGCGCACCGTTGCGCCCGATCGCGCGGCATATTTCGACATCGTCGCTACGAATCTCATGCGCCAGTTTGAGCAAGGCATCTGCCGCCGCCCGGGTAGAAACGCTGCGAGTCTGCACCTGGCACTGGCGCATGCGCTCGATCGCCCAGAACAGGTTGACCGCGGTAGGCCGGCTGGCGGCCAGCACGCGGAACGAGGCTTGCAGCGCAGCGTCGAACTGCGCGCGCGCCGCCCCCGCATGGCGCTGCGCTTCCAGCGCCACTCCGTAGGCGGCGGTGCAGCCTATCGCCGGCGCGCCGCGCACCACCATGTCGCGTATCGCCGCCGCGGTTTGCACCGCATCGGTACAGGCGACGTATTCGAATTCGAGCGGCAGCCGCCGCTGATCTATCAGTTCCAGCCGGCCTTCGCGCCAGCGCAGGGTTTCCACTTGCACTGCCTAGATCACCCGTTCGTTGCCGCCGTCCACCGGCACCTGCGCCGCCGTGGTCTTGGCAAACAGCGGACCGCACATTTCGGCGGCGAGTTCGGCGACGTCGCGGCTCCTGACCTCGATCTTGAGCACATTGTTGGTCTTGTACTCGCTCACCGTGAGTCCGTAGTGCCTGGCGCGCTGCTCCAGCACCTCTTCGGTCCAGATGCCGGTATCGAACACCGCATTGGGATGCAGGGAGTTGATGC
>JAENXP010000599.1 GCA_016649475.1 Burkholderiales bacterium
GCGCGCGCGTCGAGTCCGGCCGCATCGGAAATCATGTGTCCAACGACGTGCGCGGACGCGCGCTTGTGCTCACCGATCAAGCCCTGCGGTCCGCTGCGCGCCCAGCCGACGACGTATTCATTGGCGATCACCGCGCGGCCGGAGGCATCGACCACCCGACCGTCTTCGTTGGCAATGATCCGCGCCTTCTCGTCGTAGGGGACACCGGAGATGCGCTCCGCAGAATAGCCAATCGCAGGCAACACCATGCCGACATCGAGCAATTCGATCTCGCCGGTGCCACGCGCGGCAACCGTGCCATCGGGCCGCGCCTCGAGGCGGTTTTTCTCGAGCGCGACGCGGGCCACATTGCCGTCGGCATCGGCGATGATCTGCGTCGGCGAGACGAGGAAGCGCAGGTGGAGTTTTTTTGCCTGCGCCCGTGGCGCATGCGCGGCGAAGGCACGGAGCACTTTCAGGTTCCTGTTTGTTTCCGCATTGCCGGTGGATTCCGCGCAGTCCGCTAGCTCGCCCGGAGCTATGACCGGATCCGCCGCCTCCATCGCGCCCAATTCCTTGAGTTCAGCCGAGGAAAAAGCGGCTTGCTCCGGCCCGCGCCGCCCAAGCAGGAAAACCTCGCGCACCCGGCTATTGCGCAGGGTTTGCAGCGCGTGCGCGGCGATGTCCGTTTTTTCAAGCTCCTCGGGCGTACGCAGCAGAATCCGCGCGGCGTCAACGGCTACATTGCCGTTGCCCACCACCGCGACACGCTCTATCGACAAGTCGATTTTCGCGCTGCGATAGTCAGGATGTCCGTTGTACCAGCCGACAAACACCGTCGCCGGCGTGCAGCGCGCAATACCTTCGCCCGGAATGCCCAGACGGCGATCAGACTCGTTGCCGGTAGCGTAGACGATCTGGTGGTAGTGCCGGCGCAACTCCTCCACCGTCAGATCACGCCCGAGGCAGACGTTACCCAGGAACCGGAATGTCGGCCGCGCGGCCGTGGCTGCAAAAACGCGGATCACCGTCTTGATTTTCTGGTGGTCGGGGGCGACGCCTCCCCGCACTAGTCCGTATGGGGTCGGTAGACGCTCGAACATGTCTACGTCGACTACTGCGTCGCCGCGCTTTAGCAACGCCTCCGCCGCGTAGAAGCCAGCCGGGCCCGAACCGATTATTGCGACACGCATCAACCACCTCAATGACGAAAACGAAATATGTCTCGCATACTACACTTTCAAGATCGATCCTCAAATCTCGTGCATGGCCAGTTGATCAGGGAACAATCTGGTATCTTGGCAGGAACCTGGTAGTCGGGAGTTGTCGCTATTGATCTTTTCAGAGAGCCGCACCAGCCTTTTACTTTTTACATCATCCATCCTGTTGCGCAGAGTCAGGCACACCAGCTACCATCGCAGCACAACCTCCATCGACGCCTCCCAGATGCCGAACCCGCCACCGATCACCGACCTGCATTTGCTCAACAGGAGCTACGCGCCATGACCGTTGCCTACGCCGGCGTATTCCCCATTGCCCCCACGCCCTTCACCGAATCCGGCGAACTCGATCTGGACGGCATGCGCCGCGTCCTCGACTGCATGATCGACCAGAGAGTCGACGGAATCTGCATCCTCGCAAATTACTCCGAGCAGTTCCTGCTCACCGACGAAGAGCGCGACACGCTGCTGGCATTGAGCATCGACCACGTGGCCGGCCGGGTTCCGGTGATCGTCACCTGCAGCCACTACAGCACGCGCATCGCAGCAGCGCGCGCGCGCAAGGCAGCCACAGCCGGCGCGAGCATGCTCATGATCATGCCGCCTTACCACGGCGCGACACTGCGCGCTGACGAGAAAGGCATCCTCGAGCACTACGCCAGAATCGCCGACGCGGCGCCGCTGCCGGTCATGGTGCAGGACGCGCCGCTCTCAGGCGTCAGCCTGTCGGTGCCCTTCATGGTGCGGCTGGCACGGGAAATACCGCAGGTTTGCTATTTCAAGATTGAAACACCGAATACCGCAGCGAAACTGCGCGCTCTGATCGAAGCAGGCGGCGAGGCGATACAAGGCCCGTTCGACGGCGAGGAATCGATCACGCTGATGGCCGACCTGGACGCGGGCGCAACGGGTACCATGCCCAGCGCCCTGCTGCCCGATCTGATCAAACCGGTGCTCGAGCACCACTGCAAGGGACAGCGCAATGAGGCGATGGCCGCCTACGCCGACATCCTGCCGCTGATCAACTACGAAAACCGCCAATGCGGGCTGCGCGCTACCAAGACGGTGATGATGGAAGGCGGAGTAATAAAGTGCGACGCCGTGCGCCACCCGCTGGAAGCGCTGCCCCCGGCGACGCGAAAAGGGCTGCTGGAGCTTGCGCGCGAGGCCAATCCGCTGGCGCTGCGCTGGGGGAAGTAGCGCCAAGCAACAGGGACGCAATAGCC
>JAENXP010000860.1 GCA_016649475.1 Burkholderiales bacterium
CGCGCCGCTGGTGCCAGCGCCGACCGCGCTGGCTGCGAACGCCGGAACGGCCGCAAAGGTGGCGGCCAGCAACAGCAAACAAGGTACGCCCCGAAAACTCTTGGCATTCATGTGATCCATCCTTCTGCTAATGGTGACTCGGCTGCTGGCAGGCTCACCATGCCTTGAAGCGCGGCAGGTGGTTGCCAGACTCTGTTTCTTGCGCGTGTCACCGCCACGGCCAGCTGGACGCCAATCCCCGGTTTGCAGGCTCCTTGCCGTTCGCGACGGTACGAGCACAGTGTCCCCGTCATCCCTGGCAGGGGATAGTCGGTGCATTACGGTAATTGGGTTAAGCGATTACGATAGTAGTGCTTGCCGCAGCGATCATCGCGTTCAGAGAAGTCCCGTTAGCAATAAACATTATTTGCGGATAAGTTCTTAATCTATCTGAACGCCGAGCGTATCGAATTGTTCGCTCTTGCAGGGCGGTTCCCCCATCACCCGCCGGAAGTGGATGACCCCGGGGTATCAGGAGGGGCCGAAAGCTCCGGCCGATTCCGAATGAGGCGCGCGAAGCCCGCCCCGACAAGCGGCAGGGCGACAGCGGCGCCCGCGAAAAGCCACGCCGCCCCGTCGCGGTCGATCACTACGGAAGCCAGCGCGATTCCGATCGCTTGCGAGAGGTACATCGCGGCGGCGAACAGGGACACCGCGGTGCCCCGCGCGCGCGGTGCCATTTGCGTGGCGTTCGTCTGCAGCGTGCTGTGCAGCATGTAGAACCCAATTCCGAGCGCAAACGTTGCCCCGAGCGACCACTGCCATCCCGGACCGATCAGTACCGTTGCGAACGATGCGCAAAGCACCAGGCCCCCGCCAGTGGCCAGGCCACGTTCACCGAGACGGCCGATGAGACGCCTCGCGAAGAAAGTGTAAACAAGGCCGCCCAGCCCGTAGGCGCCGGCGATCGCTCCGGCCGCGCCGAGCGAAATGTCGAAACGTGCGTGCAGATACGAAGGGAGGAATGCCACCGGGCCGAAAAACAGGATGGCCTCGACGCTGACGATCGCGAGGATCGTGCGCGCCCACGCAATATCGAGGACGGCGCGCGTCTGCTGAACGATCCGGAGCGAACCGCGCCGCGGCAGGGGTCCATTCGGCGCACCTCTAGTCAAGTCCATCCGCCGAAGTTCGATCTGAAGCAAGGTTCCCACCAGGACGTAGCTGATCGCCAGAAATGCGAATGCGCCACGCCACCCGACGATATCGGTGAACGCGCCACCGATCATCTGTCCGGCGGCCATCCCGAGGATCGAGCCCGTCAGGACTCGCGCGAGGGTCGCCTGCCGCCGCTCGTAGGGTACGACGTCGCCGATCCATGCGAACGCGAGTGCGATGATGGCCGCGCCCGTCGCGCCCGAGAGCGCTCTCCATGCCACAAGCCAGCCGAGCGAGGGCGCCGTGACGGCTCCGGCACTCCCCAACGCGCACGCGAGAGTGGCAGCCGCGATGGTCCGCAACTTTCCGTAGTGGTCGCC
>JAENXP010000722.1 GCA_016649475.1 Burkholderiales bacterium
AACTCGGCAGGCGGCTCACCGGTCTTCCTGACCTGTGAGCACGCCGGCCGAGCCATTCCTCGCGCGCTGGGAGATTTGGGTATCGCCGCCTCAGAGATGGAGCGCCATATCGCCTATGACATCGGGGCAGAACAGGTCTCCCTGCGGCTAAGCCGGCGTTTGGATGCAGCCTTGGTTCTGCAACCCTACAGCCGTCTGGTGGTCGACTGTAACCGGCCGTTCGACGCAACCGATTGTATCCCGGAAGTCAGCGATGGCACGGCAATACCAGCAAACGCAAAACTGAACGCATCGGTGCGGCAACAGCGTTTCGACAGCATTCACCAACCCTTCCACGATGAAATCAGGCGCCTGCTGGATAAACGGTTGACACAGGAAAAACCAACGGTGCTGGTTTCGGTGCATAGTTTCACTCCAAAGCTCCTTACTGCGTGCAAGAAACGTCCCTGGCATATCGGTCTGCTTCATAACCGTGATGACAAACTAGCCAGGCAGATGATGACCAGCCTGAACAAACATGCCGTCAACCTTCAAACTGAGTTCAACGAACCCTACGCGGTAGACGATCTGTCCGACTACACTATCCCGGTTCACGGCGAAAAACGCGGAATTCCCCATGTACTTCTGGAAATCCGCAATGACGAAATCGTCTCATCGGCCGGTCAGGAACGATGGGCTGGTATTCTCGCCGCGGTACTCAGCGACATACCTGAAGGCGATCGATAGTCAGCATGGACGTGCCCGCGTTCTCGCAGAGCCTATCAAGCCACAGGTCGAGATGCTCACGAGGCCAAGTCTTTCGCCGCGCAGTGATCCAAGTGGGGCAAGGGTGCAGCCTTCTGCAACTTCCCTTAGAGATGCGCGATTCAACAGAACTTCCGCGCCGGTGCTTGTCCGATCAAGTCGGGTCGATCTCGGCACATAGGGCGTTTGTCGTGACTTGCCGGCAGTAGCCCTCCATTTCGGTCAGAGCACGGGCATGACGCTCGAGACTGTAGGAGGCGCAGGCGTCGGTTACCACGGTCACCAGATATCCCAGATCACAGGCGCTGCGCACCGCTGAACTGACGCATTGGTCGGTAATGAATCCGGACATTACGATCTGGCGCTTGCCCATGTTGCGCAACACATAGTCGAGATGGGTCGAGATGAACACGTTCGATGAGGTCTTGGGGAAGATCATTTCGTCGCCTTGCGGGGCGATTTCGGAAAGCACCTGCGCGCCCCAGGAACCCTTGGGCACGTTGAACCCGGTGATGCGATAGTCGAGGCTGCGGTCGCGGCCATCGAGCGTGAGGTTCTCGATCACCGTATAGATCACTTCGATTTCGGCAGCGCGGCAGCGCGCCTGGAGCTTGGCCATGTTGGGTAGGGACTCGCGCGCGATATGCTCGAGGAACCAGCCGTAACGTTCCTGAAACTCCGTCTCCGAGAGCCCCTTGAACTCACCACCCTCGCGCCGGCAGCTGAAATTTTGCACATCGATGAACAGTAGCGCGGCATGTTCCGGTACCAGCGGCACATCGCGGGTGTCGAGCGCATCGAAATCCATCGCCTATGTCTCCAAAATGTATTGTTCGCGGTCGGCAGAGTCCGGCAATCCGCGCCTTTCCGCTGGTGCGATTGAATGCCGCAGGATAGCTGGCGTCAACCGGCTCGATCTGGGCACCCTTCGTACCCGGCCGCCGATACTGCCTCGCCACAGGAACCGGCGGCGGCGGATTGGTATATGGTTGGAGGGATTTTCAATTGTGAAAGTGCTTTGGATTCAGATACCTTAGACAAATCGGCCACGGCGCAACAGCCCAGCCGTGGAACCAGGGAGGACGTTATGACAATACGGAAAAACATGCTGGCCTATGCCGGCTTCGCAGCGTTGCTGCTGGCGGCGCCGGCGAACGCAGCGGACAACGAGATCCTGATCGGAGGCGCGCTGAGCCTGACCGGCGTGCAGGCGCCCCTGGA
>JAENXP010000716.1 GCA_016649475.1 Burkholderiales bacterium
AGCATGATCGTTGCCGAGCAATACTTCTCGTGGGAGAGCCCGATGGCGCGCTCGACCGCCGCGGGCTTCAGGCCCCGGCCGCGCACCACGAAGTGAAAGTGAATTGCGGTGAACACCCGAGGGTCGGTGTCCGCCCGCTGCGCCGCGAGGCGCACCTCACAAGCGCGCACGTCGTGGCGCCCCTTGCGCAGAATCAGGACCACGTCGAAGGCAGTGCAGCCGCCGGCTCCGACCAACATCATTTCCATGGGTCGGGGCGCGAGGTTCTTGCCGCCGCCTTCGGGCGCGGCGTCCATTACTACCGAGTGGCCGCTGCCGGTCTGCGCGACGAAACTCATCTCACCCGGCCCTGCCCAGCGGATCGTGCATTCCATGTTCATTCCTGAGGTGATTGGTTGGTGGTTGGGGGAAGATTCTGGCAGAACCCGCCGGCAGCGCCACTGGATTGCGCTTCAGGAAGGGGCTGCGTTGGCGACAAATGGCGTTGTGCGGCGCGCCAAAAATGTATTTGTCTCATTTGCGCAACTAGCCTTTTGAGACGCACAACCGCCTTACTTAACAATCACCGCCGACCCCTCCTGAGCCCGTGTTTTAGGTCTTTGCACAATCAAAACAAAGACTTGTGCTTGTCAACCGAGGTTTACGGCGTCGCAGCATCAACGCGGCGTCAAATGTCTTCTGGATGACATGCTTGCGACGCACAAGAGAATCTGTTAAATTTTCTTCATTGGTCGCGTTTGTTGCGGCCCACCTCTGTCTCCTCCACCTCCTCCATTGGTGGATTCAGCCCGAACAGCGATGTTCGGGCTTTTTTTTGCTTTGACTGCGTGCTGCTTAGGGCGTTAGAATGTAAGGCTCACTGCAATTAGCATCGAACAAAGCACCGGAACCGCCATGAAAACATTTTCCGCCAAGGCGCACGAGGTTCAGCGCGACTGGTACGTAGTTGACGCCGCCGACAAGGTTCTCGGCCGCCTGGCTGCGAACATCGCCCACCGCCTGCGTGGCAAGCACAAACCAGAATTCACTCCCCACGTCGACACGGGGGATTTTATCGTGGTGATCAACGCCGGGCAGCTGCGGGTCACCGGGGACAAGGCTGAAGGGCGCACGTACTTCCGCCATACCGGTTATCCCGGCGGTATCCGTGAAACCAACTTCAAGAAGATGCAGTCGCGCTTCCCTGGCCGCGCACTCGAGAAGGCCGTCAAGGGCATGCTGCCCAAGGGTCCGCTCGGCTACGCGATGATCAAGAAGCTGAAGGTTTATGCGGAAGCCTCGCACCCGCATACCGCGCAACAGCCCAAGGTCCTGGAGATCTGAACAAATGATCGGTGAATACAACTACGGCACGGGCCGCCGCAAGACTTCGGTAGCGCGCGTGTTCATGAAGCGCGGTACTGGCAAGATCGTCGTCAACGGTCGCCCGATCGACGATTATTTCTCGCGTGAGACTGGCCGGATGGTGATTCGCCAGCCGCTTGAACTCACCGACAACGTGTCGAGCTTCGACGTGATGGTCAATGTTCGCGGCGGCGGCGAGACCGGGCAGGCTGGCGCGGTGCGCCACGGCATCACCCGCGCACTGATCGACTATGACGAGACCCTCAAGCCGACGCTCTCGAAGGCCGGTCTGGTGACCCGCGACGCACGCGAGGTCGAACGCAAGAAAGTTGGTCTGCGCAAGGCGCGTCGGGCCAAGCAGTTCTCGAAGCGCTAGGAGCGCCGGGGCGCGTCGGGCGTCGATTCGCATACCCGGAACACACTACGGTGGGGCCGCCGAGCGCAAGCCGGGCGGCCCTTATCGTTTCAGGGGGGTGACATGATCAAGGTTGGCATCGTCGGGGGCACCGGCTACACCGGCGTCGAACTTCTGCGGCTGCTGTCACAACACCCGCAAGCTCAGCTGAGCGTCATTACCTCGCGCAAGGAAACCGGGATGCCGGTGGCGGACCTGTTCCCGTCGCTGCGCGGTCACGTCGACCTGGCCTTCA
>JAENXP010000811.1 GCA_016649475.1 Burkholderiales bacterium
CACCACGCCCAGGCGGGAGGAGTAGGAAGGATCCGGTCCAAAGGATTCCGTTGTCACTCCTGTCCATGATGCAACCAAGCTTCTTCAGCCTCGGGCCGGACGACTTCCATTGCATCGAGTGCGTGAAGCAGGACGATGCGCTCCATTTCGCTGACGCGATGCCAACTAGTATCGCGGCACACTAATTTCGAAGCATACCAGCCATGCAGAGGAAGTTGTGGGAGCGAGCTTGCTCGCGAAGCCTGGTATTCGCGAGCAAGCTTGCTCCCACCGCTATCACCTGCACGGCAGGCACGCTTTGAAATTGGCGTGTCGTCGTACTAGTAAATCATAGACGGAGCGATCTTCAGACTTGCGCAGGTGGCTCGGCGGTTTCCCCACCAGGCTCGATCGCCATGCGCACGGCATCGTCCACGTCCTCGAGAAACACGAACTCGAGCTTTGCCCTCGCCTCGGCTGGCACTTCCTCCAGGTCCTTGCGGTTGCGCGCGGGCAACATCACCCGGCTGATGCCGGCGCGCATCGCGGCGAGCACCTTTTCCTTGATTCCGCCCACCGGCAGCACCAGCCCGCGCAGACTGATTTCGCCAGTCATCGCAGTATCGGTGCGCACCTTCCTGTCGGTAAACAGCGACGCGAGCGCGATGAACATGGCGACACCGGCGCTGGGGCCGTCTTTCGGGATGGCGCCCGCAGGAACGTGGACATGTATGTCGCTGCGCTCGAACGCGGCGGCGTCTATGCCCAGGCTCGCGGCGCGCGACTTGACCAGGGTGAGTGCGGCCTGCGCGCTCTCCTTCATCACGTCGCCGAGTTGGCCGGTCAGGATGAGCTTTCCGCCGCCCGGGTTCCTGCTCGCTTCGATGAACAGGATGTCCCCGCCCACCGGTGTCCAGGCGAGCCCCGTGGCCACGCCCGGCATTCCGGCGCGCAGCGCCACCTCGTTCTCGAATTTGGCCGGGCCCAGGATATCGGTGAGATCGCTCTCTTCGACGCGCGCCTCGCTCAGTTCGCCTTCGGCGATCTTCACAGCGATGCGCCGGCACACGGCGCCGATCTGGCGCTCGAGCGAACGCACGCCGGCCTCGCGCGTGTAATCGCGGATGATGGCGGATAGCGCGCCGTCGGAAATGTCGAACTGCTCCGGCGCGAGGCCGTTGTCCGAGAGCTGGCGCTTGACCAGGTAGCGGCGCGCGATCTCGAGTTTTTCTTCCTGCGTGTAGCCCGGGAGCTGCACGATTTCCATGCGGTCGCGCAGCGGCCCGGGGACGGTGTCGAGCACGTTGGCGGTGGTGATGAACAGCACGCGCGACAAATCGTAGGGCACGCCGAGGTAGTTGTCGCGGAAGGTCGAGTTCTGCTCCGGGTCCAGCACTTCGAGCAGCGCCGCCGACGGATCGCCGTGCACGCCGGCGCCGGCCTTGTCGATCTCATCGAGCATCATCACGCAGCCGCGCGTGCCGGCCTTTTTGAGTGCCTGGATGATATTGCCCGGCAGCGCGCCTATATAGGTGCGGCGGTGGCCGCGGATCTCCGCTTCGTCGTGCACCCCGCCCAGGGACACGCGCACGAACTTGCGACCCAGCGCGCGCGCGATGCTCTGGCCGAGCGAAGTCTTGCCGACACCCGGCGGGCCGACGAAGCACAGGA
>JAENXP010000484.1 GCA_016649475.1 Burkholderiales bacterium
GGCGCTGTCGCCGGCAACCAGGCTCAGAAGAAATACGACAAACCGGTGACGGGGGAACAGATCGTCGTGCGTGTCGCCAATGGCGTGCTCGTTTCCGTGACCCAAGCCGGGAGCAGCGGCCTGCGCAAAGGCCAAAACGTGTATATCGAAGGCAGCGGCGAGAACGCCCGCGTCGTCGCCCGCTAGTTCGCAGGGTTCAGTGCTCGCCACTCCTGGCGAGCACTGGGATGCCGGGCTTCACATGTGCCATCCGCCCGGCCCGGACTATTTCATCTCGACCTTGACGCCGGTCGCCGAGCCCACATTGAGCTGCACGCCCTTGCTGCGCGACGTCAGCTTCATGATCACGCCGTTCTCGTTCTTGAGGTGCAGCGCTCCGGCGCCGCCGCCCAAGGTCGCGCTCGCATCGAATTTGGTGTACATGCCGGGAAATTTGGACACGTCCTTCAGGTCGTAGACTTCACCCGCGGCGCTCATCTTGGAAACGCCGACGTTTAGTCCGGCGGTCAGCCCGCCGATCTTGAAGTTATATACCTTCCCGCCGTAGGTCAGCTTGCCCCCGCCAAACGTGCCACCCAGGATGACGGCGAACTGGGTTTCGTCGATGGCAACGGTGCCATCGGGCTTTTTCTTGTCCGCAGCAAACACCAGACTGCTCGCGAGCAGGCTTATCGCCATCGCAAAGACTCCGAATGCCTTCAATACGGTTCTCATGGTTAAAACGCTCCTTCGATTATTGACAAATATGGGGCTGATGAACCCTGTCTCGCCGTGTCTTTCCGGTTCACCGGCGTTACAGTTGCAGCCGACCGGTTGTTATCGTGCGCGCGCGCCGCTCGGTCCGATTTGAGAATAATCATAAGATTGCGCCGGCCGCCGAGGCGGCAGCCTGATTGCCGTCGGTACTGGTGGTGAACTTGCCAGGTCGCTATTCGGGGATTGCCCCGAGTGGATATACGGCCTTGAGGATCGAAGACAGGCGAACCAGCGGCTGAATATCTCGTTGATCTCGTCGCTCCGGTAGATTTGTGCAAGCCCGGTATTGACAGCGGGCCGGAATGCGGCGTCGCCGCGCGGGAGGGCGATTCCGTAGGGCTCGAATGACAGCTCTTCCTGCAGGAGTTTGAGCGAAAGCGAGCGTAGCGACGCGCAACACGGACACTCCCTGATTCAGTTTTTTGAAAAGGCGCGGCTTAGGCACTTTTGCTTGCACCGGCAAACCGGTCACACACCCATGCGCCGCTGATAAGCCTCCGAAATGCGGCTGGCGAGCCCGGTGTCCGGTCCCTGCGGCCCTTTCGCCCTGATTTCAACCTGAACGGTTCCATTGGCCTGGCGCGCGACGGACACGAACAAGTCCGTTCGATCCTTGGTGCCGCGAATGACGCCGGTGGCGAAGTCCGCTGTGGCGACCCGAACGCCGTTTTCATGCAGCGCGTCGAGTACGGCATGCCACGCGCGGTCGAATGTCGGAGCGGCTCTCGGAGCAGGCGGCGGCGCAGACGGGTAGTAGGCGGGAACGGGTTCGTAAGCGACACAACCGGTCAGCAGCGCGGTGCATGCCACACATACGAAAACAATGCGGGATGTTCGTAGCATAAGCTCAATTCCTCCTGTAAGGCCGATTCCGATCGCCATGAAGCGGGAGACTGGATGCACTGAAACAAGATCGCCACAACCCACGGTTAGACCGGCGGCAAAGGCAATACAGTATCCTACCGCACCAATCGACCGCGCCGCCTACCAGAACCCCGGGACCAGGCGAGAGCGCACGCTGGCGACGTAGTTCGGCCAGCCGGAATGCCGGGCGAGTATTCGCTCTTCGGCGCGGATGCGGTAGAGCAGGGACATCCACCCCGCCGCCACCAGCAGCAGCGTCGCGAAATTCCACTCCTGCAGGTTGTAGCCGATATCGGCAAACAGGTAGGCCAAGTAGATCGGATGGCGCACTACACGGTACGGGCCTGTCGTCGTAAGACCGCGCAAGGCCGGGCGGATCCCGAACCGTCGGCCCAGGGTGAGCAGGCTGGCAAGGCTCAGGCACGCAGCCAATGTCACCAGTACCAGGCCGCCCGCTTCCCATGCCGGCACGCCGGGCATCCAGCGTAGACAGGCCACCTGGGCGTAGGGGTAGGTGTACGCCACAACGACAGCGGCGCTGGCCGCGAGCGAGTGATCCTGCGCCAGCGGCGGGCGCCGCGTAAGGGCGATGCCGAGAACCAGGAGGTGCTGCGAGACGTAGATCCAGTCTACGAACGTGAATGTGGGCGTCAGCGGAAACAGGATGGCGAACTCCGCCAGCGTGACGCCGAACAGAATATAGTCCGCGAACTTTCGCCCGGATATTGCAAAGACGTGCGGCATCACTTCGGTCGTTCCAGTTCCCGGCAGAAGGCGGTGCGAGACCCGAGGCCGGGCCTCTTGTGGTCACGTGAAATTATACTTGTGCGTCCGGGACCGCAATCTCAGAGCCGCGCCGAAACTCGTCGATGATATCGGCCACCGAGTCTCCGGGGGTGTAGCGTCCGAGGCGCTCCTCCACTGCCTCGGCGCGCAGGATATCGCGCACTACCGCATGCGCCGCCACGGTCCGCAGGCGCACGCCCGCGGCCTGCAATGCCGCAGCCAGATTCGCCGCGCCCAGGCCCAGCAGTTTCTCGCGCGGGTCGATTTCGTAGCCGTGCGCCTGCGCCAAGGTGAGCGCCATGAACAGGCCGAAAAGCATTTCGGATATCCGGTCCACCGCATCGAGCACCGGCTCGCGCGCGTCTTCCTCTATGATCTTCTTGTCGATCATATGTTCTCCATAAGCGTACCGTGCGACGCGCGCGTGTTTGCATTTGCCCTGTGCCTCCGGCATCTGCCGATTGCTGTCTTCCAAATCAGAACGGCACGCCTATGTAAAAGTACAGGCTGGTGTTACCGTCTTTCGCCCGCCCGTAACCCAGGTACACCGGTCCGACGGGACTATCCGCCGCGAGGAACAGACCTGCCGACTGAAGCAAGCCCTCGGGGGAGCCCGGCACCAGCGGATTGCCAACCTTGCCGGCTTCGAGGGAAAAACCGCCGTAGGCCCCCTCGAGGAAACTCCCGCGCAAGATCCGATGGTAGTACA
>JAENXP010000165.1 GCA_016649475.1 Burkholderiales bacterium
AATATTAACGCTATGGGTAGCACCCTGGGCGCCCTGGCGGGCGCCGGCTATGGTCGTGCGACCTGGGCGCCCGGGCAGCGCGGATGCGATTGTATTCCATCCCAATAGGTCCGGCTGCAGCCTGATTTCCAGCCCCCCGGGCCCGCTTGGGCGCACGCCTTGCAGCGATGGTCAGTTCGCGCCTTCCCCGGGCAGCGCCTCGGGCTCGAACAGCGCGTTGTCGGAGCCGGATTCGCCGCCGAGCAGACCTTTTCCAATGGCGAACGAGGTCAGCATCGAGGCGTTGTGCAGGTCCAGCTTGCGCATGAGATTGGAGCGGTGCTTTTCCACTGTCTTTACGCTGAGGCAGAGATACTCGGCGATGAATTTATTGGCGCGGCCCTCGGCCACCAGCTTCAGCACCTGGCGCTCGCGGTGGGTGACCGACTCCCAGGCCGAGGAAAGCCCGTTGCTCTTGCCTCCGCCCAGATAAACGCTGACCACCTTGTTTGAAATATCCGGGCTCAGATAGGTCTTGCCGTTGAGGACGCTGCGTACGGCAACGCGCAGCTCGTCATGCGTCGCATCCTTCAGGATGTAGCCGTCCGCGCCCGCTTTCAGGCTCTCGTGTATGTATTCGTCTGCCCGGTGCAGGGTGAGGACCAGGATCCTGACCTGTGGACAACGCCGTTTGATCTGCGAGATGGCTTCGACCCCGTTCATTCCCGGCATGGTCAGATCCATGATGGCGAGGTCTGGCGACAAGTCCGCGATGATGCGCAGGGCGTCCCGGCCATTGGCGGCCTCCCCCACCACCTCGAGATCGGGGTCCTGAGCCAGCAGCGCACGCAGTCCGACGCGCAACAGCGTATGGTCCTCGACCAGCACTATACGAAAATTTTTGTTCAAGATTTGCTCCCTATCTGCGCACGCGAGACTGCGTTCTGTTGCCTACTGGATCGGGTGGTGTTGAGTTGGAACCCTGCGCGGGCCCCGCAACAAATACCCACTCGGAGTATTTCGACTTCTTTTCAAAATCAGCGTCGGCGAGGCTGAATTCCGCCTGCTTGATCGGAGCCGCTTCGGACAAGCTGTAGACCCCTGTAATGAAACCATCGGTTCCGTTGGTTCTGAGCAAGCCCCATTCGGGGTCCCCGGTGATCGGATCCCGATAGATCTTGCGCAGATAGCGGCGCACACCCGGTACCCTGGGATCCTTGATCAGATCCTGCAGTTCGCGCGGATACCCGCCGCCATTGGCGCGATACATTGCGAGCGCGCGCCGGAACTGATTGCCGACGAACAGCAATTCCTGCTCCTTATCGCGCTTCTGTGCAGTGATCCACATTTCGCTCACGAGCGTCAGCGCGACACCGATCATCGCGACCAATATCAACAATCCGATATAGGTGAATCCGCCCGCCCGCGCGCGCTTGCTGCACGCCGCAGCGCCGGAACGGCAAGCCTTCGCTGCCACTGTGTCCATAGCCCTGTCCACGATCCGCCCCCGCTACCATTCCCGAAACGGTTTGCCGTCGCGGCCGACGCCGTCGGCGCCACTGTGGATGTCGTAGACCCGCCCCTTTTCCGAGTCCTCCGGCGCAACCGTAATCCAGGAGCTGTTGCTTCCGGTAATGGGGTCGACCGGCAATGCGCGCAAATAGCGCTTGGCGATCAGGTCGTCCAGGCCGTCAGGGTACTTGCCGTTGTCGCCGTAGAACTTGTCCAGGGCATCCCGTGTCGCGGCGAGCGTCTGCTGCAGCACCGTTTCCTTCGACTTTTGCAGGCTGCCGAAGTAGCGCGGCGCCGCAACCGTGATCAGCAGGGACACGATCACCATGACCACCATCAATTCGATCAGTGTGAATCCCCGGCCTCGTCTTATATGCGTTTGCATCATAGCTCCTACCATTGCTTGTAAGGCATGCTGTTGAGCCCGACGCCGGCGGCTTTCGAATATACGTCGAACACGTCCCGCCCTTCGCGCGGGTCGTCGGCTTCGCTTTCGTAACTGCGCAGACCCCAGGTCTGCTCGGCGGGGCTTTCCTTGTCTGCGGACATCGGGTCGCGCGGTATGCGCCGCAGAAAGCGCAGTTTTCGCTTGTCCGCGCTGCGCGCATCCACCACCCCGTCCACCAGCACGCCGAGCGACGCGGGATAGCCCGACTCGTCCACGCGCTTGACCATGCGCCCATCGTCAAACGCCTGCTTGTAGGCGTCGAGTCCGTTGCGGATTTCGCGCAGGGCCAGACGCAGTTCGTGCTCGCGGTTGCGCTGCACCACCAGTTCCGCGGTAGGCACGGCTATGCTCGCGAGCAAGCCGACAATCGTGACGGTGACCATGAGTTCGATCAGCGTAAAGCCCTGCGATGACTTGAATGCAATCATGGCCGGGGATTGAGTATCAGTGCGTACGCGCCCGGCTCGGATAGAGGCAGCGGCTCGCCGGAAGCGCCCGAGGGCGTGGCCCTGGTCACGGTGATTTCGGAACGCGCCGCCTCGGCAATCACTTCGAAAGTGATCGCAGCCACGCTGCCGGTACCCGTTGCGCCCTGTTCGCCGCTGCCGGCCAGTTCGATCGCGATCTGTCCGCTGGACTCAAAGATGTCCTTGCTGAAGGTCGATGGTATGTCTTTCTGCTTCAGGAAAGTACCTTCGATCGCGTCCACCGCCTTCAGCGAATTGGCGTCAAAGCCGAGCATAAGCTCGATGTTTCGCACCGGTTCTCCCGCCTGTGCGGTCAAGGTCAGCGTAAACCGGTCGCCAACCTTGGCCTGCGCCGGACCCTGCCAGTTGAAGGTCATCGGCCGGAGGGCCGCAGACGCGCGCTGCGGCGCAGCTGGCGCAGGCTGCACCCCCGCCCTGGGCGCTGCCGGCAGCGCAGTGGTTCTTGCAGGCACCATGTTGCCGGCGCTCGCCATGGACACCGTTCCCAGCTTGCGCAGTCCCATCCGCTCATCGCGCAGGTTGGATTCGGTTCCGGTCCAGAATTCCATCGACTTCGCGTCCTGCACCCGGGTCTTGCCGACCAGCCGCGGTGTGATCGACAGAACGATTTCGGTCTTCTTGCCGTCGTTGCGATGACTGGAGAACAGCCGGCCCATCACCGGCATTTCGCCGAGTCCGGGGATCATGTTCGCGGTCCTGCGGTCCTCGTCGTCGATCAGGCCCGCCAGCACCTGGGTTTCGCCGTCCTTCAGGCGCAGCACGGTGGATGTGGTGCGCGTTCCTATCTGGTAGGCAACCGTGCCCGAAACCGAATTGGTAACCTGATTCACGATGTTGCTCACTTCCAGGTTGATCTTGATGCCCACCTCGCCGTCGCTGTGTATGTCCGGCTCGACCTCGAGTTTGAGTCCGACGTCGATGTATTGGACGCTTCCGGTCACCACCGGCGAGCCGCTTGCGACCGGCGTGACCGAATTGGTCAGCACCGGGACCCGGTCGCCGATGTGGATTTTCGCTTTTTCGCGATTGCGGGCGCGTATGCGCGGGCTCGCGAGCACATTGGTGTCGGCAGTGTCCAGATGCGCGTTGAGCGTGATACTGGGTATGGGGCTGATCCCCAGGCTGTTGCTGTTGATGTTGCGCAGATCGCCCAGGGTGACGTTGGCCGCCGCGGCGCCGGTAATCGGATCGAGGAACAGTGGCGTAAGCGTGAGCTGGTCCGGATAGCGGATGCCGATTTCGGACAACTTCGAACGCGTGATCTCCAGAACCTCGACTTCGAGCATGACCTCGGGCTCGGCGAGGTCCTGGTCGGTGATGATCTTTTCGGCGAGCCGGATCGCCTCCGGCGTGTCGCGCATGATCAGCGAATTGGTCTTTTCATTGATGAACAGGTCCCTGGTCTTGAGGATGGTCTTGATCATTGCCTGCATCTGCTTCGGATCGGCGTTGACCAGATGAAAGCTGCGCACCTTGAGGTCCTGATAGTCCTTGGACTTCGCCGGCGTGTCGGGATAAATGAAAATCGTGTTGTCCGAAAGAATCTTCTTTTCCAGCTTGTTTTGCATCAGGATCAGATCTATGGTGTCTTCGACCGACGTGCCGGTGACGAATATCGTGGCTTTCAGATCGGCGCGCACGTCCTTGTCCGTCAGAATGTTGATGCCGCTGGTTTTCGAAATGGACTCCAGCACCATCTTCAGGTTGGCGTCGCGGAACTGCAGCGTCACCGGTCTCTGGAATTTCTTTTTCAGCGATGGCGCCAGCGCGAGTTCCCTGGCCGTGCGCTCGTTGATCTGCCGCTGGAGCTGGAGCGCGCCGCCCAGGTTCGGGTTCTCCAGGAACACTTGCTTCAGCAATTCTGTGGCGCCCTCCGTGTCCCCCTTGCTCATCATGGCCTGAGCCTGCACCACGAGCGTCGTGTGGCGCCGGTCCATCGCCACCGCCTCGAGTCCGTAGCTGGCCCGGCCGTCGCCCGGATTGATCCGCAATGCGTGCTTGTACGCTTCTTCGGCGCGGTTGTATCGTTCCGCGGTGCGCTCGGCGTTGCCCATGGCGATCATGCGACTGGCGCCCTCTTCCCGGGCGCGCAGGTAATCCTTGTGGATTCTCAGATCGTCCGGGTTCTCGCGGGCGGCCTGCTCCAGCTTGCTCAGGGCTTCGTCGTAGCGACCTTGCCCGAGCAACTCCATGCCTTCGCGGTGCATCGTCGGCTGTGCGGCACAACCGGCCGCCAGCAGGACGGATACGGCGGCCAGCCAGCGGCCGCGCCTACTCATTTCGAACTTCATCATGAACCATCCTTTGTGCCGATAAGACGTCGTCGCTTGTCGTAAATGGCTGCGGGCGAGCCCGTTTGCCCTCGCTTGCTCATCCCGCATTGCCGATGTTCAGCGTTTGCTTGATATTGAGCGGCAGGTAGGTCAGGCCCAGCACCGCGCCGGAAATGCCGTCCACTCTGTAAGTGCCCTCGATGACGTCGCCCGCACGCACCGACAGGACGCGGTCACCACGCACCAGGAAAAGCACCGGCGCCGACGCGTCCTGGAATTTCCCGAGATAGGTGAATGGCAGCGGCGGCGCCTTGGGCACGGGCGGCGGCAGGGGCTTCGGCGGGGGAGCCGGCGGTGGCGGTGGCGGCGGCACATACCAGGATTTGCTCCGGAATGCGTTCCCCGGCTCCGCGACGCTGGCCACGCGCTGCAATTGCGTCAGATCCAGATCCACGACGTCTGCGCTGCGTGGAATTGCGGCGTTCTTGCGCTCGGCGCGCTTCACCACGGCGATTGGCTTGTCAACTTCCACGGCGTCCTGATCCGTGGGTGCAACGGCGAGCGCAATCACGGGCAGCGCCAGGGCGATCAAAATCCATTCGCGCTTGTTCGGCTTTCTCATGAACTCCTCCCCAGAAACACCACCATCTTGAGTTTGGCGTCGACCGTCGCATCGCCGATCTTGCGCCGCTCGAACTGAATGCTGTCCAGAGACAGCGCGGGAATCTCGGCCAGGGCCTCATCGACAAATTTGCGTATTTGCGGATAGGTGCCCCGAAGCGGAAGCGTGAACTGATAGCGCGTCAGGCCGCCGACGCTGTCCTTGAGCGCGCGATACTCGCCGTGCTCGAGGACCAGCGACTGCCGCTTGGCTGCGCCGTAGACCTTTTGCAGCAGGTCGGGCAGTTCCTTGGATGGCGGAAAGAAGGCATAGAACGCTGCGAGTTTTTCCGCCGGGCCTTTGGGCGCGTCATCTGCGGATTGCTTCGCCAGCTGGCGCAAGTGCGCATGTTCCTGGCGCAGCTCATCGATGCGCAGCTGCTGCGGCGCCAGCGTCGACACATAGAATCCGCCGACAGCCACGAGCAGCCCCAATCCCACCGTCCCCGGCCAGCCCAAGATCGCGGCGCCGGACCCGAGCAAGCCCTGCAACTGTTTCATGACGCGCCTCCATTAAGAATCATTTGCGCAACTTCCATTCCGCATTCACCACGAAACGCACCGGCTGCTGCGTATCCTGCTTCTGCAAATCATGGCTCTGCATATACACATCGGCCAGCGCCGGCCGCGACTTCAAATAGCGCAAGTAGTCCAGAATCGACTCCAGGTGCTTCGCTTCACCGGAAATCTTTACCCGCCGCTTGTCGGTCTCGGATTCGATGCTCAGCAGCG
>JAENXP010000120.1 GCA_016649475.1 Burkholderiales bacterium
GTGACGGCACTGTCACCGACCCGGCTACCGGACTTACGTGGATGCGCTGCTCTATCGGGCAGACCTGGGATGGAAGCGCGTGCAGCGGGAGCGCAATCAACTACACTTGGGATGATGCGATCGTTCAGACAGGCACGACTTTCGCCGGTCAAAGCGACTGGCGCTTGCCGAACATGCGGGAATTGCAGACTATCCTCGACCGTACGAAATTCAATCCCGCCATCGATACTGCGGCTTTCCCCGATTCGCCCGGGTCAGCGTTTTGGTCGTCGACACCCGACGTCGACATTTCGACTACCGCCTGGTATGTCAATTTCGGCACCGGCGATGTGCACACCACTGACAAGGGTGAACCTGCTCCGGTCCGACTCGTGCGTGGCGCGGCACCCGCTCTTCTGGACGTAGGGCGTCCGGCGACGGATTTTGTCGATAATGGGGATGGCACCGTCAGCCACACACCCAGTGGCCTGATGTGGAAGCGCTGCGTGGAAGGGGAGAACTGGGATGGCACGACCTGCACCGATTTCCCTAGCACTTTCGCCTGGGATGCGGCGACGCTGCTGACAAACTCTATCTACGCCGGGAAAAATGATTGGCGTGTGCCGACCGCCAAAGAAATTGCCGACCTTTTCGGCTATAGCACGGCCATAATTGCGGCCGTGTTCCCCGACTCGCTGTATTCGGATCTATTCTGGTCGGCTACCGCCTACGCCGGCGATCCGAATAATGCTTGGGCCCTCGGCATCGATATCGGAAACGGCGAAGCCTACAACTGGCCCGCGACCCAGCCCTTCGCGGTTCGCCTGGTGCGGACCCAATAGCCTACGCTTTTCGACCGCGACGCCAGCTCTGCCCTTCGAGCTTTGCAATAATCCGGGGCCATTTCGGAACTGTGGAAATGGCCCCCGACTCAGGGGCTAGTGAGCGGGATGTATCCCCTCCTATTGCAATAAGCTCTTGGGCTAGGCCGAATATGACAGCGCGCGATTGCACGCGGCCCTGGCGCGGCAGTTGCGCGCAGCGCGGTCTTACCAGGATATCGGCTCGATCGGCATTACGACCCGTAATGCGTCTCTACCTGCACCCCCAGTTTCTTCAACAGCGGAGTCGGCAGGTCGCCCCCTGCGCACACGATTACGGCGTCGTTGGGCATCTCGAGTTCCTCCTTGCCCTTGCGCAGCGTGATCCGGTCCGCGCTGATATTGGCGATCTGGGTTTCGAGCGCGAGTGTAAGCCGCTTGTCCCCGACCGCCTCGTCCAGCCGTTTGCGATTCTTTATCTTTACCCGGTTGAATGCCGCTCCCCGATACGCCAGGGTGACCGTCGTCCCCGGCTCGGCGCACACATCGAGCGCGGCTTCGAGCGCGCTGTCGCCGCCGCCTACAACGACCACATGTTTGGAGCGGTATTGCTCCGCCTCGATAAGCCGGTAGACGACTTTCGCCTGATCCTCCCCGGGGGAACCGAGTTTGCGCGGGGTTCCGCGCCGCCCGATCGACAGCAGCACGCTGCCCGTGTTGTAACTCGCCTTCGACGTGCGCACGACGAATCCTGATCCTTCCTTCTTGATTTCCTCCATGCGCTCGTTGTACTGAACGGCAATCTGGGTCTTCGCGATTACGCCCTGCCAGAGTTCCATGAGCGACTCCTTGCTGATTTCCCTGACCTTGATCTTGCCGATCAGCGGCAGGTCCATGGGCGCGGTCATCACGATTTTGTTGCGCGGATAGTGGTAGGTCGTGCCGCCGATAGAATCCTCCTGCTCCACGGTCACGAATTTCAGGCCGAGCTTCTTCGCCGCCAGCGTTGCCGCGATGCCCGCCGGTCCGGCGCCAACAATCACCACGTCGAGACCGCCTGTTTTCGGTCGCTTGGCGATGTAGTCCATCGCCCTGGAGCCCTGCGCCACGGCCTTGCGGATCAAGCCCATGCCGCCAAGTTCGCCCGCGATGAATATACCTTCGACATTGGTTTCGAAATTCGGATTGACGTTCGGAATGTCGACCCCGCGGTTTTCAGTACCGAATACCAGCTTGATCGCTTTCACCGGACACGCTACCTCGCAGGCGCCGTGCCCGATGCAGTGCGCCGGATTGATCAGGGTACCCTTGCCATTTATGATTCCGATCGCTTTTTCCGGGCAGGCCTTGACGCACGCGCCGGAGCCGAAACACTTGGAAAGGATGAAGTTCGGATGCAGGGTGGGCGGCTCCGTCAGGCCGCTCTCGATCGACTCGTCCAGCGTGGCGTAGGATTCCCGCTCACGCACAACGCGCTTGCGTGAGTAAAATGCGACCAGAGCAAGCAGCGGCAGCAGATACAGCGCGTAGTATCCAAAGCCGCTCATTTGTGAGGAAAGTCCTTCATCGGCGCAGAATTTCCGGGGTGATAATAATATTTTGGTATGATACTTGATCGCGTTTTTGCTATCGTGCGCAAGTCCGGTTGCGCCGGGCGCCGCAGAACGAGCCAAACAATAATTTAACTATGTAAATATGCCAGCGCCTGCACTCTCGCCAGACCTAGGTAGTCGCCCACTTTCGCTGTGGATGAGGCTTGCATTATATGTCGGCGCGCTGGTACTAGGGGGGCTTGCCGCCTGGGTTTCGATTGAACGCCCGTATTCGGCGGGATCGGACCTGGGATACTACCTCGGGCTCGTCGGGGGCTGCATGATGCTCAGCCTGCTGTTCTATCCACTACGCAAATACTGGGGACGCATGCGCGACGTGGGCACACTGCGCGCATGGTTTCTGGTGCACATCACCTTTGGCATTCTCGGTCCCGTGCTGATCATGTTTCACTCTCTGTTCCAATTGCGTTCTTTCAACGCGTCGGTGGCTTTCTGGAGCATGATAGTAGTAACGGTAAGCGGGATCGTAGGCCGCTTTCTCTACATCCACGTCTATCAGGGTCTCGGCGGCCGCCATCTTACTCTCGACGAACTCGAAAAATACCTGGAGCCTAGTGGCGACGATTCCTTCCGCGCACTGGATCTGGCGCCGCACATCTGGGACGAACTGGAGCAATACCGGCTGCAGGCATTCGCCAGGGATTCCTCGGCACTGAATCAATTCAGGCGCTTTGTCGCAGTCAGCTGGCGCCGGCAACGACTGGCCGAGCGGGCGGAGGTCGAACTGCGGCGCATCCTGCGCTTGCACGGCAAGCACCAGGGTTGGTCCGAGACGAAGTACCAGCGCGAAGTCGAGACAGTCGAGGAACAGATCGGCAATTACCTGCGGGCGGTGGACATAACCGCGCGCCTGGCGTTCTGGGAGCGCTTGCTCGCCGGGTGGGCGATCGCGCACATTCCGGTAGTCTATATTCTCGCCTTGAGCTCTATCGCTCACGTCGTCGCGGTGCACATCTACTGATGCTTAGCCGCCTCCAGCGCTGGATCCTGGCTCTGTCGATGGCGGCCCTGCCAGCGCTGGCCTTGGCCCAGTCGGTCGAAGGCGTGCTGATGCCCGGGGAGGTTATCAAAGGGCACGCAAAGTGGGAGCAGGATTGCCGCAAATGCCATGTTCCCCTGGATCGCTCGGCGCAGCCTCGCCTGTGTGCCGATTGCCACAAGAAGATCGCAGAGGACTTGCGCGACCGCGTCCGTTTCCACGGCCGCCTGAAGGACTCTACCTGCCGGCGCTGCCACACCGATCACAAGGGCCGCAAGGCGAAAATCAACGGATTGAACAAGGATACCTTCGACCACGATCAGACCAGGTTCCAGCTCAGGGGGGGGCATAAAAAGCCGAAAGCCAAGTGCGAGGATTGCCACAAGCCCACCGTCAAGTACCGGGACACGCCGCGAGCCTGTCAAACCTGCCACCGCAAAGACGACAATGAAAAGGGCCACAAGGGTAAGCTCGGACCGAAATGCGAGGAATGCCACACCGACGTCAACTGGAAGGAAACGAAATTCGACCACAACAAGACCAGTTTCAAACTCGAACTTGGGCACAAGGAAGTCAAATGCAAGGAGTGCCACACCGGCCAGTTGTATCCGTTCAAGGACAAACCGCGCGCATGCGTTGCCTGCCACAAGAAGGACGATGACGACCCCGCCAAGAAGGGGCATAAAGGTCACTTCGGCAGCAAGTGCGAGAAGTGCCATGACGCCGGCAAGTGGAAGAAGTCCATATTCGACCACGGGAGGGACGCGAAATACGAGCTAAAAGGCAAGCACTTCGACGCGAAATGCGAAAAATGCCATACGAAGCCGCTGTACACGGTGAAACTGCCGACGGACTGCTATGCGTGCCACCGCAAGGACGATGATGAAAAAGGACACAGAGGCAGCCTGGGCCAAAAATGCGCCAAATGCCATAACGAGAAGAACTGGAAAAGCAGCAATTTCAACCACGACAAGGATACCGACTATCCGCTGACGGGCAAGCACGCGAAAGTGAAATGCGATAAATGCCACAAGTCCGGGGTCACGGTAGTCGCTGGCAAACCGCGCGTAAAGCTGCCCACCGCCTGCTACGCCTGCCACAAGAAGGACGATGACGATCCGCTCAAAAAGGGACACAAGGGCAGATTCGGGGAGAAGTGCAATTCCTGCCATACGACGAAGGAATGGAAGCACATCATTTTCGACCACGATAAGGACACCGACTATCGACTGGCGGGCAAACACCGGAAAGCAAAATGCGAGTCCTGCCACGACAAACCAGGGGAAGTTGTCGCGAAGGGTGTGGCGCGCGTGAAGCTTGCGACGGCCTGCAATGCCTGCCACAAGAAGGACGATTTCAAAAATGGCCACAAAGGCACGCTCGGCGTTCGCTGCGAGTCCTGCCATAACGAGAGCAGCTGGCGCGTCGAAAAGTTCGACCACACCAAATCGCGCTTCCCCCTGACCGGCAGCCACGCGATCGTCGAGTGCAAGAAATGCCACAAGACCGTCGACTACCGAGCCTCGCCGCGCGCGTGCAACGGATGTCACGAGCGCGACGACGTACACAAGCGCCGGCTCGGCATAGACTGCGAGCGCTGCCACAACATGCGCACCTGGAAGAGCTGGGACTTCGATCACACCAAGACGGGATTCCGCCTCGATGGCGCGCACGCCAAACCGGACTGCTATGCCTGCCACAAGGCGCCGATGCAAAAGCGCGAAGATCAGTCTATCGTTAGCGGATGCGTCGTTTGCCACATCAAGAAAGACGTGCACCGGGGAATTTACGGTCCACGTTGCGAGCGCTGTCACGGAATCGACGCGTGGCTGCCGGCACTGCGCCTGTTCCGTTGAATATCCCGGTTTTAAATTGAAGTCTCGCCTACGCGAGAGGGGCGCTTTGCGTCACTTTCTTTAGAACTTGTTCCAGCGCTGCATGACCGCAATCGAGTATTTCAACGCAATACGCCGGCAGCCGTCCCGCACTTATTCGCCCACGGTACGATTGCCGCCCGCGAGGCGCGCCGACTTCGCACGCGATTCGGCAAGATCGATCATCCGCCACCAGTCGTCCGCGGCGTCTCCATCGCGTTCGGCGATACCGATGCTTGCGGTGTAGGGCTGCCCGTCTGGCTGCACTCCCAGTCCGGAAGCGAGCAATCGCCCCACGGCGCTGACTGCCTGCTGCGCTGTGGCATTCGACATGAGCAGCAGGAACTGATCGCCGACCCAGCGCACGAGCAGGTCGCCAGCGCGCATGCGCATGCTGTCATGCAGGCGCTCCGTAATATCTTTCAGCGCCGCGTCGCCTGTGGCATAGCCGAAGCGCTCATTCACGCTCTGAAACCGGTCCAGACAGACCAGCGCAATTGCGAGGGGCGTTTTACTGCGCACGGACCACGCATATTGAATATCGACCAGCGCCTCGCCGGCGCGGCGTGAATAGCAGCCGGTCAGGCTGTCGTGGATGCCCTCGCGCACCATGACGATCATGAACGCGAGTTGCGATACCCCGGCGAGCACCGATGCCGTGGCCAGCATCAGCAGCACCCAAAAGGAGCCGAAGGCGGTCGGCCAGTCTATGCCGGGCAGGTGTGGCAGCCAAGCCACGATCTGGACGAACAATATGAGAGAGCAGAAAATCGCGCCCTCGATCAAGGTCAGCGGGAAAATGGCGATTCCGCCCATCATAACGAAGGGCAATGAGGCGTAGCCGGCGGAAAATCCGCGCACTATTCCTTCCGGGTGGAAATGCTGGATATACAGATAGCAGAACAGGAAAAAAGCCGCCGGCACAGTGAGCAGGAAAAACAGCGCCCGGTAGGCGTCGCGCATCGTGTGCATGCCGCGCAGGGAAACCAGGATGGCGAAGAATGCCACCGCAGCGAGCAGGCGCACTGCAACCATTCCCTGCCAGACCTCCCGCGGGAGAGTCAACATGTCGATGACGATCCACAGCGGCGTAAGCACTGCCAGGAGCCCCGCCACGATGCGCACACGCGACACGATCATCGCGACGCGCTGCACAGTCAGGCGCGTCGTGTGTCCGCGCGCGCGGAACAGGCCTCCTATTTCATCTGCGCCGATCTCGCTTAGCGTCTTGGTCCACGAGTGCACCCAAAGTCGGGAAAATTGTGTTTTCAGCATTCCTTGTCCTCGGCGCCGGCGCATGCCGGGCGGGACCCATTATGCCCAAACTAAGTCCACCTTGCATATGCAGTTCCCTTGTTACCCAGGGGCCGGTGGCAGCCGGACTGCGAACAATCGGTCACTCCGCTGCTCTTGTCATGAGTCAGCGATTTCTTTTGCGCATTGCCGCCATATGACAGGCCTGACCGATGGCAGCCGACGCAGAAACCCGAGCCGTTGCCCTGCGAATTGTTGTGATTCATTCTTTCACTGGTCCAGGTTACAAATCCCGAGTGGCAGGCGTCGCAACTCATGCTGGAACCGGCCAGAATCTGCGTTTCATA
>JAENXP010000289.1 GCA_016649475.1 Burkholderiales bacterium
CCTCGACCTTCGCCAAGCGTGCGCTGCTCGCGCGCTTGGTGCCATCACACGATGTCCTGGTAGAGAATTTTCGACCTGGAACGCTTGACCGCTGGGGCATCACGAGCGAGTGGTTGTATGGTCTCAACCCGCGCTTGACGATCTTGCGCATGACCGGCTTCGGTCAGACCGGCCCCTATCGAAACCGCCCCGGCTTTGCACGTGTTTTCGAAGCTATGAGTGGTTTCACCCATTTGTGTGGGGAGGAGAACGGGCCGCCGCTGCACCTTGGCTATCCGATCTCGGACACAATCGGGGCCTGTTTGGGGCAATAGGGGTGTTGGCTGCGCTATTTCATCTGCAACAAGACCCGGCACGCCGCGGACAAGAGATCGACTGCTCGATTACCGAGTCAATGCTGCGCGTGCTCGACTTCCTCGCCATCGAGTACGATCAACTCGGCGTGGTGCGTGGGCACTCGGGCAACCGCAGCCAGTACGCCGCGCCAGGTGACGTCTATCCCACGCGAGACGGCAAGTGGGCCTCGCTCGCCATCTCGGCGCAGAGCATTTACGAACGCTTTTGCGCGGCGCTGGAACTGGACTGGCTAGTGTCGGATCCGCGCTTTGCCAATAATCCAGCCCGCGTGCGCAACCGCGAGGCACTGGATGCTGTTGTCTCCGCCGCAATCCGAAAGCTGAGCATGGCCGAGTTGCGCGAACGGCTCGACGCACATGAAGTTGGTTTTTCGCCGATCTACGACATCTCTGAGGTGTTCACAGATCCGCACCTGCGCGCTCGCGAGGCGATCGTGAGCGTACCCGATGGCGAGCTTGGCGAGGTGCGCATGCAAGCGGTGGTTCCTCGGTTCTCTTCGACCCCGGGTTCAGTGAACCACGCAGGTCCTTCGCTTGGAGAGCACAATTCTGAGGTGTATGGCGAACTTGGCCTTGCCGCATCAGACCTTGAACGATTGCGCGCCGCCGGCGTGATCTGAGCGTCTGGGACAACCCGCCCTTTTGCAACCACCCTTATTGGGTTGACAATCAGCGGGTGTGTTAGGGAAATGTGACAGGCGGGTCGTGGGCCGAATCCAAGTCAATCAGAAAAGCAGGCCCTAACCTCAGCAGACCCGATTGACGGGATCGGCATAACGCAAGCGCCCGAACTAGCCAATCAACTGTCATAGCGAATTCGTTTATGGATGTCCGCTGTCGAGTTGGACCGGACGTTCCATACGCCAACCCTCTTGCCTTGCGAGTGCCGCTTGATGGCCGACAGTACGCGCTGACACCCGTTGCCTGCTGCAATTTCGGCCAGAGGCAACATTTCAAAACTGTGTGAGCGTACTCACGACCCACTGCGGCCTCCCGTTAGGCGGCATCCGATTCAATGATGAACCGGAGGCACTGTAGCTGCGAGCGACGGTTTCGCGGAGATCTGGTCGAACCAATCGCCCAGCTTCGGGTGCCCGGGCCGCCAGTGAAATTCAGGAATCAGCGCTGTGAACCCCAAGGCGCAAGCGAGCGTAATCTGCGCCAGGTTAAATGCGCCACGGAACATCGGATTATCAATCTCCCGCTCCCACAAATCGACCAGCCGCCTGGCGCGGTCTGCTTCATGCAGCAGGATGGTCGGGGACTGCTCGTTTTGAGGCCGCCTACTTTCGCGGCCCCAAACTGCGAATCCGTCCAGCATACTTCTCGCGAGGGCTTCGAGACGGCGCGCCTCCCATGCCTGGTCACCCACTGGCAATTCGAAGGCGGGCTTGCCCTCGAGGCAATCGAGGTAAGCGCAAATGACGGCGGATTCTTCCAGCCCGACGTCGTCGTCACGGACTAAATAGGGAACTCGTCCGGATGGATTGATGCTGTAGTACGGACTGTTCGCATGACGCGTCTTCGCGGAAATTATCTCGACGCGGTCCGTCAGCCCTTTCTCCAGAACGACGACTCGTACGATTCGCGCGTATGGGGATCCTTTGGTGATGTAGAGCTTCATCGACTGTACTCTCTGTGTTTTGACGCATCGGCTGACATTGTTACCTGGAGATGGATTTTCAGCCTAACTCGGCTGGATCAACAGCATACACGCAGAGCGCGTGACCGACTGCTATGTGGCGACTTCTTCGGTGGCTGGTATTGGCCCCAGTACGCGCTGAGTCTCGCCGCCTGCGGCAATTCCAGCCAAAGTCCGCTATCTCAAAACGCCAATCGTCCCCCGACCCACACCTGCCTCTGGCGAATATTGGGAGCGGACGTTCGCAGCGCGCTGAGAAACAAAGAAGCTGCCACTCGCAACACAAAGATCTACATTTTCGTTTGGGCGGCAGCAACCCCATTACGGTCACTGGGTGTTGGTGCATAAACAAGATTGATTTCGTACGCGGGTTCGACTGATAGCCTATTGTCAGCCCATTTGGCAGGTTAGCTAAGCGTTTGAAAATCAGTCGCGCTGATCACTCCCGTGCTGTTTGGTTAATCTACTCTGCGCAGGCAACAGCTCTAAGCCCCACGTCCCAATCCAGCGTTCCGGAAGCGTTCGATCGCCTCGATTACCGCACTATTGCTGGTAACCACCGGCACACCAAACGCTTCGACCAATGCTGTGCGCGCCTCATACGCGCGGAAGTTCGTGCATGAAACGAAAATTCCGTCGAATGTCTTTCCTGCCAACCGTTCGCGGGCGAAAGTCACGATCTCGGCGGGCGTCGGGTCGGCGAGTGCGACATTGTCTTCGATCCCCATGCCGTATGCGCAGACGATTTCGCGACCGGCCGAAACCGCGGAGGCGACCGACCTGGTGAGGTCCTCATTGTAGGGCGTGATGACGGCCAGACGCCTCTGCGCCTGCCGGTCCAGCGCCTCGGCGACCGCGGAGATCACGCCCAGGCCCCTGCAGCCTGCGCGCTCGCCAAGCTCGCGGCAGACCTTGGCATCATAGTCGAGCCCGAACAGCGAGCCGGCGGAGGTGCAACCGAAGACCAGGACGTCCGGCTTGAGCGTTCCCAGGTCGTCCGCTGCCCGTGGCGCAAATTCTTCTATCATCCGGCGCTCGGCCTCGCGGGTGCACTCGACGAGGTACATTCGGTCCACATGCACCGTGAACTGGTTCTTGGGTAGCGCTGAGTGCAGGTCGTTCTCCATCACCGTGTTCGATGAAGGCACCAGTAGCGCCACGCGCAATGCAACCTTTGAACTTGCTTGCGTATGCATAATTCAATCCTCCTTTTTCGGGTTCTTCGACGGTGCACCCCAGCCGCCACCGCCTGCCGTCGTCATCTCCAGTATGTCTCCTTTCGCGAGCATATGCGGGCCGCTCTTGGCGGAAAGCTCGCGCTTCCCCTTGGGTGAAATCAGCCGGAAATGCGCCAGACCGCCGATCCCGCCGCCCGAAACGCCGTGCGCCGCAGTTCTGGTCCGTTCGCCCAGTACCGAGGCTTCGATGCCGTGGATGAGCGTAGTTAGCGTTTTGCGCACGCCGGCACCGCCGCGGTGCAGTCCTTTGCCAGCGGTCTCCGGCACGATCTCGTAATTCAGGTAACGCACCGGCAACGCCGCCTCGGTGCCCTCTATGGGCAGGTTCATGGTGTTTCCCATGTGTACCCGCAGCCCGCTCGTGCCTGCACGCGCGGCGGTGGCCCCCATGCCACCGCCTATGGTTTCGTAGTGGACGAACGCACGATTACGAACCGTATCGAAACCGCCGAGCGTGTAGACGCACGCGGACCCGTAGCTGCCTGCGGGAACCCTGTCCGGATATGCCTTTGCGAGCGCACCCATGAGGATGTCGACCAACCGGTTGGCGGTTTCCGTATTCGCGGCGACCACGGGCGCAGGATAGGTAGCGTGCACGATCGTGCCTTCGGGCGCGATTATCTCGATGCCTGCATAAACACCCGAATTGGGCGCGATGTCGCCGCCGACAAAGCTCAGCACGGTGTAATAGACTGCGGCCGAGGTGACCGGGATCGGTGCATTGATCGGCCCGCGCACGCACGGGGAAGATCCCGTAAAGTCGAACGACATGGTGGCGCCGACCTTGCGGATGCGTACTCTTACAAGCGGAGCGACATCCGCATCGATACCGTCACCGTCCAGCGTCTCCTCGTTCGTCACGTCGGCATCCGCCAATGCGAGGAGCCGTCCCTCGACGAGCCGGCGGCTGTAACTCTGCGTATCCGCCATGACGCCGGTGACAACGTCGGCGCCATAGCGCAGGCAAAGCTCCCGCATCCGTTCCGTTGCGCGCGCATGCCCCGCCAATGCCGCCTGGAAATCGCCTTTGCGGTCTGCCGGCACCCGCACGTTGGCAAGGATCAGCCGCAGCACATCTTCCCTGACGACTCCCGACTCCATGATTTTCACCGGAGGAATGCGCAAACCCTCCTTGATAATTTCATCGCAGACACTGGAACTGCCCGCCGCGATGCCGCCGATGTCCGGCCAATGGATGCGGCTCAAGGTAAAACCGATCGTCGCTCCGTCCGCAAACACCGGGGTCAGCAGGGACATGTCGGGAAGGTGCGTGCCGCCCTCGTAGGGATCGTTCAGCAATACC
>JAENXP010000768.1 GCA_016649475.1 Burkholderiales bacterium
ACCCTGGTCGGTGTAGCGGGCTTTCGCAAGGGCATCGACTGCTATTTCGCGCGCCACGACGGCCACGCCGTGACCTGCGACGACTTCGTCGCGGCGATCGCCGATGCCAATGACCGTGACCTCGAGCAGTTTTCGCGCTGGTACTCCCGCCCCGGCACACCGGTCATCGAGGCACACAGCTCCTACGACAACGCCCGCCAGGAATTTGCGCTCACCCTGTGCCAGCGCAGTGGCGAGGGGCAGTTGCCTCTGCACATCCCGTTCGCTGTCGGACTGGTTGGCCCTCAGGGGCGCGACGTGGAGCTGAAGATCGCCGGTGAAGCAGCCGGTCCGGCCGCCGGCCCCGGCAAAGCTGCGAGCGGCGCGCACACCATGGTGCTCGATTTGCGCGCCGACGAGCAGCGCTTCGTATTCACCGCTGTTCCGCCCGGGTGCGTCCCATCGCTGCTGCGCGGCTTTTCGGCGCCGGTGATTGTCGAGGCCGGCTACAGCGATGAGCAGTTGTCGTTTCTCGCCGGCAACGATCCTGACCCATTCAATCGCTGGGAGGCGATGCAAAGCCTCGCGCTGCGCGCGGTGCTTGCCGTCGTGGACGGATCCGCGCCGCGCCAGAGCGCGGCCGCGCTGGTGCAAGCCTGGCGGCGGGGAGTCAGCGACGAATCGCTCGACCCAGCCTATCGCGACCAGCTGATCGCGCTGCCGCCCGAGGCCGTGATCGCCGAACACGTCGAAGTGATCAACCCGGTGGCACTGCGCCGCGCCCGCGACGCGCTGCGTCTTGAACTTGCCAGCGCGCTGGCGCCCCTGTGGCCGCAGCTTTGGCGAGACCTGCGCGATCCTGGAGCGTATCGCCGCGACGCGGCCGGCAGCGCGCGCCGCGCACTGCGCAATACCGCCCTTGCCTACTGGGTGGCAACGGGTCGGCAGGAAGCGTATGCCGCCGCGGCCGCGCAGTTTGGCGAGGCCGACAACATGACCGACCGCGCCGCCGCTCTTCAGGCGCTCGTCAACAGCGCGGCGGCCCAACGCGATCCGGCGTTGGCGGCGTTCGCGGAGGAATTCCACGACGAACCGCTGGCGCTGGACAAGTGGTTCACGATGCAGGCGACGATGCACCGCCAGAGCGGTGAGCCGCCGGTACTCGAGCGAGTCCGCGAGCTGCTCCGGCACCCCGCCTTCTCGCTGCGCAACCCCAACCGGGTGCGCTCGCTGATCGGCAGCTTCTGCCACGGCAACGCCGCCGAGTTCCACGCCGCCGACGGTTCGGGCTACGAGTTCTGGATCGAGCAGGTACTGGCTCTGGACGCGATCAACCCGCAAGTCGCGGCGCGCATCGCCCGCGCCTTCGAGCGCTGGCCCAAGTACACTCCCGAGCGCCAGCACGCGATGCGTTCGGCGCTGCTCTTAGTCGCCGACCAGGTCGAACTTTCAGCCGACGTTCGTGAGATTGTCGACCGTTCGCTGGCCCAGTGAAAGCCACTTCCAAGCCCATTCCCGCCGGGAGCCCAAGATGACCTCACCAGTAAGCCTGACCCAGTACCTGATCCTGAAGCAACGCGAGAAGGGACTGATTCCTGGCGAACTGCGGCTGCTCATCGAGGTCGTGACCCGCGCCTGCAAGCGCATCAGCATCGCGGTCAGCAAGGGCGCCCTCGGCGGCATTCTGGGTGACAACGGGATCGAGAATATCCAGGGTGAGGGGCAGCGCAAGCTCGACGTGATCGCCAACGAGACATTGCTCGAAGCCAACGAATGGGGCGGACACCTGGCGGCGATGGCCTCCGAGGAGATGGACCACTCGTACA
>JAENXP010000447.1 GCA_016649475.1 Burkholderiales bacterium
CGTGCTTCAGCAGGTAGCGCTCGACCAGGCGGGCCATCTCGGGGTCGAGCGGCGGCATGACCTGATTGAGTTTCTCGATGAGCGTTACTTCGAGCCCGAGGTGGGCAAAGTTCTCCACCATTTCCAGGCCGATAAAGCCGCCGCCGACCACGACCGCGCGCTTCGGCTTGGTCACCGTCTGGAATCCCGTGTACGAGTCCATACCGCTCCGGGCTTCCCCGCCGCGCTGCAGCCACTCGCGGATGTGTCTGGCGTCCGGCACGGTGCGCACGGAGAAGATCCCCGGCAGATCGATGCCGGGCAGCGGCGGCCGGATCGGGGCCGCGCCGGGCGACAGCACCAGCTTGTCGTAGGACTCGGTTGTGACCACACCGGTCGCGACGTTGCGCAGATCGACGGTCTTTTTCTTGGGCGAGATGGCGATCGCTTCGCAACCCGTCCGCGCGTCGACCGCGAACACCGCCCGGAACATCTGTTCCGTCGCCACCAGGAGGCTGGATTCCTCCTGGATTACGCCCCCGACGTGGTAGGGCAGCCCGCAGTTCGCGTACGATACGTACGGTCCGCGCTCCACCATGATGATTTCGGCTTTTTCGTCCAGCCTGCGCAGCCGCGCCGCGCACGACGCGCCTCCCGCGACTCCGCCAACGATAATGACTTTCATGATTTCTCCTTGCTTGAACCAGGTACTAGATTTTCATATGGATCGGCCACGTTCAGCGTCTTTCGTTGTCGTGGGTCAAACTTCACCAGAGCGGTGGCAAAGGAACACAGCATGCTATCCACCAGTCTGTGCTGCCCCCATTGATGTCCCGTACATTTGAATCGCCCTCATTGCCTCACTTGAACTGCATATTCAAACCGAGAAAGATCTGCCACTTCGGCCATCCGGCACCCTTGTCCGCGACCGACACCTGCGGCTCGATGAAAATGTTGTAGACAACGTTCTCGCTGGGAATCACCTGGCCGATGCCGAGCCCGATTGGCACGCTGTAGGTGCTGTTCTCGATGTTCTTCGCCATGGCAGCTGTCGAGCGCAGGTAAGCGCCCCCGCCGAGCTGGTAGAACAGGAAAGGCTGGAATGCGCCGATGTTCACCTTGGAGCGGTCCTCCGCACCCGCGAAGCTCGCCTGCCAGCTCAGCAGATAACCGTACTGAAACTTCTTTGAGCTTGCGTCGAAAAGAGTGTGCACCAGGCCCGCGGACCACTTCTCGCTGCCCAGTGCCTCCTTGCTGGCCGTCGGCGCGGTGATTTGCGGCCCGACACCGACGCTGAGCGCCGGATTGCCGGTGTCGATCAGGTAGGCGGCGAATACGTTCAAGTCTCCGAGCCCGGTCTGATACTCGAGCGTCGGCGCGACCGGGGAGGTGTTGACCGGCAGCGACGCGCGCATGAGCCACTTCGTGTCCCCGATCGAAAAGGGTCGGGCGTAGCGCGCCCAGAACTGATTGGCGTGCTTGTCGGGATCAGTGAGTTCGCCGATGTAATAGTTGTGCAGATTGAAAGCGGTGAAGTTCGCCAGCGGATTGTTCGCCTGGGCGACATCGCCCGCTGCTGACTTCTCCTGCGCGCTCGCGGCGGCCGCGAGACACAAGAACGCCGCCGCGACAAAAGCGATGCTGGGGCGCTCGTTGCCATGCCTATTCATAAATCGGCACCCCGTTCTTCAGACAGGCATGCCTGAAGAAGCGCGTCGTTGCGTGATGTCCTGTCGAGCGGGCCAGGGCGGTCAGCTTCGTTAACATTTGTTGTCCCGAGTCCGAACCCGAAGTCATTTCACTCCGGGGGTTTCTGGCCATGCTGCCGACAAAAAGGTTGTCGTCGATGTAGAGCTTCTTCCTCTCAAACAGGGTGGCCATGAACTTGGCCCGACGCATGATGTTCTGGTCGCCTTGAGTGGCCGCGTAGACCTCCTCCATGATCCTGATCCGCTCAAAATCCACCTCCGCAGGCGTGCTCCTGAGTTGTTCTTTCAGACGATCGATCCGGCCCTTGTCCGCCTTCACCTGCGCTGTGGAAGTCTTTGCATTTGCCGAGTTCATATTGCTTTCTCCTCTCGTACCAGATGTTTGAAGTAGTTCGCCTAGGTTTTGATGCGTTTCAAATGCGCGTCGATGACGGCGATTTCTGGATGGAGGGGCCCGGTCGCCCGCATGAAATCCGAATTCTCATGTTGCCAACTTGTCGTTAGCCGAAAACTCGGCGCTCCGGCAGCCGCGCACGGCATCGACTGCGGCGAGCAGATCGGTCGCGATCGCACGCTTGAGCACGAAGGCGTCGGCGCCGGCTTCCAGCACGGCTTTGCGCACGCTCTGCTCATCGTGGACGCTCAACACGATCACCTTGAGTTCGGGGCAGCGCTTCTTCAATGCCGTTAGCCAACCCAGGCCGCTGTCCCGGGCCAGGGACAGATCGACCACCGCCACATCGGGCTGGAGCCGACCTGCCCCCTCGAGCAGCGACGCTTCGTCGGCCACCATGACCACAGTGCCGAACGCCGTCGCGAGCAACCCGCGCACGCCTTCGGTCAGACCGTGGTGGCGGTCCGCCAGCAGTACACAACTCAGAGACGTTTTGGGCGCCAAGGCACTTCCTATTCCGCGACCACGTACGCCGCGATGCCTGTCGGCACCCGGCCTGTAACGCATAGTAGGCGCGATTCGGGGCGCTGTGACCTCGGGATATTACGGGGCTGGCCGCTGGGAAATTACGGGGTTCCCGGCCTGTGGAATCCGGGGGCTACAGCCGCTAGGTCGAAGGATTAGAGTTCAACCAGCCCGTGCTTGATGGCGAAGTGGATCAGCTCGCTGTTGCTGTGCAGGCCCAGGGTCTCCATCATCTGATACTTGTGGAACTCCACCGTCCGGGCAGAAATCGAGAGCTTGGAGGCGATCACCTTCGCCGCATGCCCCTCCGCCAGGAGCTGGAGCACCTCCCGCTGACGCGGCGTGATGGAACCGAGCGCATCGCCACCCTGCTCCGGTCCCTGCTTCATGGATTCCAGGACCTCCGTCGCGAGCTTCGGCGTGAGGTAGGTCTTGCCCTCGAGCGCGGCGCGTATGCCGGTTATCAACTCGGCCGGCGCCGAGTGCTTGAGCACGAAGCCCGAGGCCCCGGCGTCGAGCGCGCGCCGCGCAAAGCTTGCGTCGCGGTGCATGGTGAGAAACACCACTGGCACGTTATCTCCGCCTTGCCTCAGTTGCACCAGAGCGTCGATGCCGTTTAGAAGAGGCATGGTGACATCGGCGACGATCACGTCCGGCCGCAGCCTGCCGGCCGCTTCGACCAGGGCGCGC
>JAENXP010000547.1 GCA_016649475.1 Burkholderiales bacterium
AGAGGCCGTCACTGAGTTGTAGTACTCGGTGACGCGCGAACCCTTCATCAGCACGCCCTCGCCGTAGCTGCCGCCGAAGACGAGACCGGCCTTGATGATCTTCGGAAACACCAGGATCGCCTTGGCGTTTTTGGAGATGAGTGCCGCCGTCGGGTTGATCTTGTAAAGCGACTGCAATGCCTGGGCTGCCTCCCGGTCAAGATCAGCAGCCGTTGCGGCAGCAGCCAAGCCACTGACCGAGCCCAAGAAGAGCGTCATTGCGGATGCCAAAGCAAGCTTCTGGAAGGTGCGTCTGGTCTGTTTCATGGTGGAACCCTTCGTGTGTGACTGTTGAAAAATAATAGCTTAAGAAAATTTTCACTCTAGTACTGTGCGCCAGCGAACACAAGTGACAAAAATCGGTGCGCCCCCTACCGATCAGCGGGCGACGACTCTTCCTTGCGCTGGAGGGCAGGCCCCCCTTAAGTGGGGCGGCGCACCGACTGAGCGGCTGAACGCTGGCACGCTGTCCACACGCACTTCGGCGGTATAATTAATATTCGCCTAATACTGCCGAAGCCAGACCCTGAATCAAATCGGAAGATCCCATGAATGCAATCAAATTTCTGGCCATCGCGCTGATCGTCGGCGGAGCCTTGGGCCTGGCCTACGGCGGGTTCAGCTATACCAAACAGACACAGGTAGTAGACGTCGGCCCGATCCACCTCAAAGTGGACGAGCAAGAGCGGGTCAACATCCCGCTGTGGGCCGGTCTTGGCGCGATCGCTGGCGGCTTGCTGCTGTTGGTCACTTCGCGCAAATCATGAGTGTTGTGCAAGCCCTCCTCCAAGAACAAGGAGAATCAAGATGCGTTACCCACTGATTGCTTTGACAATCGCGCTTTCGACGCTTTTCGGAATGGCGCCTGCCGCCGAAGCCCAGGTAAGCTTCGGCGTCAACATCGGAATCGCCCCGGGCATCAATATCGGCATTAATGTGCCGGTATATCCCCGGCTGGTGCGCGTGCCCGGCTATCCGGTCTATTACGACCCGCGCGCCGATTCAAACTACTTTTTCTACGACGGCCTGTATTGGGTGTTCCAGGGCGATGACTGGTACTCCAGCACTTGGTACAACGGGCCCTGGAGTTTGACCGATCGTGCGTATGTACCACTGTTCGTGCTGCGCATTCCGGTCCGTTACTACCGTCGACCCCCGCAATACTTCCTGAACTGGCGTGCTGACGCGCCGCCTCGTTGGAACGAGCGCTGGGGCCATGAATGGGAGCAACAACGCCGCGGATGGGACCGCTGGGATCGCAGCAAAGCCCCCAAAGCCGCCCCGTTGCCCTCTTACCAGCGAAATTACTCGGGCGAACGCTATCCGCGCGCCGAACAAAAGAGGCATGAACTGCGCTCCAAGAACTACCGCTACCAGCCGCGCGAAGAGGTGACGCGGCAGCACTATCAGCAACAACGCCAGCAGCAACGACAACCCCAGCAGCAGCAACAACGGCAGCAGCAGGAGCAGCAACACCAACGGCAGGAGCAAGAGAGGTCGCTCAAGCGGGGTGACTCAAGGGGCGATTCGCAACACAATCAGCGTGCTAAGCAGGCGCCGGCGGCTGCACAGCATCGGGAGCAAGCGCAGCCACCGCGTCGAGGACAACCGCAACAGCGTCAGGCCCAGGAGCAACGCAAGGGACCAGAAGACAGTCGGGGGGCGCCGCGCGGCAAGGGGGCCGACAAGAAGGACCGCCAGGACGAGAAGGGCGGCCAATCCGAAAAGGATGAGCGGGGGCGCAATTAGAATCGACCTTGATAGCCCCAGCTCGCTGGCGCTTGGAGGCTCGTTAACCCAGATATCCTAAATGGGGCGAGCGCTCAGGTCGCCAGCGATGCTGGCAGCAGAGCATCCAAATCATTCCCACTCAATCGTCGCAGGGGGCTTGCCCGAGATGTCGTAGACGACCCGGTTTACCCCCCGGACCTCGTTGATGATGCGATTCGACACTCTGGCCAGCAGGTCGTGGGGCAGATGAGCCCAATGGGCCGTCATGAAGTCCTGGGTCTGGACGGCACGCAGGGCGACGACGTACTCGTAGGTGCGGCCGTCACCCATCACCCCAACCGACTTGACCGGCAGGAAGACCGCGAACGCCTGGGCGGTCTTGTCATACCAGTTCTCGCCGTCGAGATCCTTCGTGCCGCGCAGCTCTTCAATGAATATGGCGTCGGCCTGGCGCAGCATGGTAGCGAACTCGGCGCGCACTTCGCCGAGGATCCGTACACCGAGCCCGGGGCCTGGAAACGGATGGCGGTAGACCATTTCGCGCGGCAGTCCCAACGCGACGCCGAGCTCGCGCACCTCGTCCTTGAAGAGGTCGCGCAGCGGCTCCAGGAGCTTGAGGTGCAGCGTTTCCGGTAGTCCACCCACGTTGTGATGAGACTTGATGCTGTGGGCCTTCTTGCTCTTGGCGCCGGCCGATTCGATCACGTCGGGATAGATCGTCCCCTGCGCCAGCCATTTCGCATCGGCAATCCTGGCCGCCTCGCGCTGAAACACCTCGACGAATTCCCGACCGATGATCTTGCGCTTGGCCTCGGGGTCGCTGACTCCTGCCAGTTTGCCGAGAAAGTCTTCGGCCGCATCGACATGAATGACGTTCAGGCCCATGTTGCGCTCGAAGGTCTCCATCACCTGTTCGGCCTCGCCCTGGCG
>JAENXP010000207.1 GCA_016649475.1 Burkholderiales bacterium
GATCACCACGCGCGTGAGGCGGGTGTGGCGTCCGACGGTGACTTCGGGCAGGAGCACGGCTTCATGCAATTTGGAGTACGAGTTGACGCGGCACTTGGAAAACAGCAGCGAGCTTTCGATCGAGGCACCGGAAATGATGCAGCCACCCGATACCAGGGAGTTGAGCGCCATGCCGCGGCGGCCTTCCACATTGAAAATGAATTTTGCCGGCGGCAATTGCTCCTGATACGTAAGAATTGGCCAGCTGCTGTCGTACATATTGAGCAGCGGTTCGACTGCGGTCAGGTCGATATTGGCTTCCCAATAGGCATCGATCGTGCCTACGTCGCGCCAGTAGGGTTCCTGGCCGGCGACGCTGGCGACACCGCTTTGGCTGAACGGGTGCGCCACCGCCTCGCCGTTGCGCACTGCCCGCGGAACGATGTCCCCGCCGAAATCGTGCTTGGAGTTGGCATTGGCGACGTCCTGCTCCAGCGCGTCGTACAGATACTGCGCGTTGAACACGTAGACTCCCATGCTGGCGAGGGCGCGATCCGGATTGTCCGGCATCGCCGGCGGGTTCGCGGGCTTTTCGACAAAGCTGGTGATGCGGCGCGAACGGTCGACGGCCAGCACGCCGAAGCCGGTCGCATCCGCGACGGGCACTTCGATGCATGCGACGGTGCACGGGGCGCCGCGCTCGACGTGATCGGTCAGCAGCAGCGAATAATCCATTTTGTAGACGTGGTCGCCCGCCAGCACCACGATGAATTGCGGCCGATTGCGGCGGATGATGTGCAGGTTCTGGTAGACGGCGTCTGCCGTGCCGCGGTACCAGTCCGTGTCCTTGATGCGCTGTTGTGCCGGCAGCAGGTCGATGAATTCGTTCATCTCGGTCTTCAGAAACGACCATCCCCGCTGCAGATGACGCAGCAGGCTGTGCGACTGGTATTGCGTGGCGACGCCGATCTGCCTGATGCCGGAGTTGAGGCAGTTGGACAACGCAAAATCGATGACCCGGAACTTGCCGCCGAAATACACGGCCGGCTTGGTCCGGTGGTCGGTGAGCTGTTTCAGGCGGGTGCCGCGGCCACCGGCGAGCACCACGGCGAAGGCTCGCTTGGGGAGCTGCAGTCGGGCAAGGGTATCTGTGGGCATGTTCTTCCTCCTGTCACATCCCGTTGGCGTTTTGGTAACGCGAATACCCTAATAGTACCGCTATCGTTCGCATTGGGAAAATTGCCGGTGGTTCGCAAGGGCGTGCGCCGCGCAAATGGAGCCGCGCAATTGAAACAGGCGGCGCAGGAAAGGGATAAGATGGCAACTTATGGGAAGACCGGTCGACGCAGCCAGGTACAGCAGTGGGTAAGGACCCTTCGAAAATCAAGGTGTGTCCGGAGTGCCGGCGCCTGGTCGAAGCTGCCTCCATGCGTCCGCTATCGCGCAATCAACTCGGCAGCGGCATCCGTTATGTTTGTCCGGACTGCTTCAAGCGCGTCCTCGCATTGAGAAAAGTCGTGCGGGATTCCCGCGGTAAATAGTTTGCGCGGTGCCCCGGCGCCGGCTGCCGGCGCCTCCCGGACCATCGGTATTCATGGATCAGCCCAGTTCAGCGGAGAACAATCATGCCCATATTCGAGTATCAGTGCGCTTCCTGCGAAAAGGAGTTCGAAATCCTGGTGCGCAATTCATCGCCTGCGGCGCAGTGCCCTGATTGCGGAGGTAGCGAGCTGCGCAAGAAACTGTCCGCTTTCGCCACGATCACGGGTTCCGCGTCGGCTCTGGCGGAGTTCCCCGCATCGTGCCAGAGCTGCGGTAACCCGGACGGCCCCGGCGCCTGCGGATTCGGTGCGAACCAGTAATGAGCGCGGGTGCCAGACTTGCCGGGTCGCCCGAGCCGATGCACTTCTGGACGGGTGTCGGCGGAGTCAGGATCGCTGGAGACTCCTGGGGCGACATTAGCGGGCCGCTCGTGCTGCTGCAGCACGGCGGCGGACAGACGCGCCATGCCTGGAAGGGCGCTGGCGAAACGCTGGGCGCCGCGGGCTATTACGCCATTGCCTTCGATGCACGCGGCCATGGAGATTCGGACTGGGCGCCGGACGGGCTCTACGGCCAGGACGTGATGGTCGAAGATCTGAAATGCGTGGTCGCTGCGCTCGGCGGCTGGCGTCCGGTGCTGGTCGGCGCGTCGATGGGCGGCGGAACCAGTCTGGTCGCCATAGGCGAGGACCACGTGGACGCGACCGCCCTGGTCATGGTCGATATCGCGCCGCGCATAGAGACCGAGGGCATAGACAAGATTCAGGCCTTCATGAGCCAGAAGCCCGATGGCTTCAGCTCGCTCGAGGAAGTCGCGCAGGCCATCGGCAACTACCAGCCTCACCGCAAGCGCCCCAGAACCCTGGATGGTCTGGCGAAGAACGTGCGCCTGGGCGCCGATGGAAAATATCGCTGGCACTGGGATCCGCGCTTTCGTCCGGCGAAACGCGATCTGGAAAAGCGGCACGCGCGCCTGGTTGCCTGCTCGAAAAACCTGGCTTTGCCCACGCTGCTGGTGCGGGGCGGTTTGTCCGACGTGCTGAGCGAAGAGGGCGCGCAGGAGTTCCTGCGCTTGTGTCCGCAGGCCGAATACGTCAATGTCACGGGCGCTGCGCACATGGTGGCGGGGGACCGCAACGACATATTCGGCAATGCCGTGATCGAATTCCTGTCGCGGGCGGTGCCGGTAGGCGGCGAGCCGGTGCAACCGGCGCATGAGCCCCACCCGCATCACGAGGGACCCGAGGGCGACGTCATCGACGTGCCCTGAGGCGAACTGCGGTCAGGAGCCCGGGACTCAGTCCCGGGTGGTCGAGGGAGGGGTGATCGCGGGAGATCCGTCCGCGCGCCGATCGGCCCTCAGGTTTCGCCGGAACGGCGCCGGGCACCCGATTCAGGCGGGTGGCTGGGCGATCACGTCGTCGTATTTGTGGCGCTTGGTGATCAGCCCCGAGTATTCGAACACGTCCAGCGTTACTTCGAACGCGGGGCGGGTGATTTCCACATGCGGTGACCAGTTGCCCAGCTTCTGGTAGGTCGCAATGGTCTGCGTCAACACCGCGCCATCGATCTTGGGGAAAAAGGATGCCTCGACCTCGGCGACTTTTGCCGCCGGCGTGGCGATCAGCCAGGCACGCGCCTTGCGGTAGGCACGCGTGAATCGTTTTGCTTCGTCCGTGGCGAGCCATTCACGCGTGGCCGCCAGGCTCGAGAATGCGAGCGGGCCGATTGCATCTCCCAGCGACGCCACCACATGGCCGACACCATCGTGCTCCAGCTGCTGCGGCGCCGGGCCTTGCTGGTGGATGTAGTCGCCGGTGCCGTCGCGGAATGCCTGGTCCATCGTCGCCATGCCGGCGTCCACGATGTTCAGTGATTTCCAGTCCAGCCCTTTCTTGAAGCACGCATACTTGAACATGGCCAGCGGCTGCACGCCGTGATCGACCAGTATCTTGCCGGACTTGAGCTTGTCCCAGGTGAAATTCGGGTCGGGCTTGCGCGCGGCAATGAAAAAACCGTCCTTTTCGTTGACCTGTGCGAAATGCACCGCCGGCGGCAGCTGACCTTTCTCCAAGGGGGTGAAACCCTGGGAGGGCGCGGACTGCGCCACGTGCACGCTGCCGTCGAGCAGGCCGGCGATGGCGGACTTGCCCGCCGGTGCTACCGAATGCGTGGGCTCCAAGCCTTCCTCTCGCAGGAAGCCGCCGGCGATGGTGGCGATGAGCGGCGAGTAAAAAGCGGAAAAGCGGGTGAACTGGATGCTGATGGGTTTTGCCATGGTTGACTCCCTCGAGTTGGGGCGAAAATGCCGCTGCACTGGGCGAACGGAGGATACATTTCCGGCGAGAAAAAGTCCGACCGCGCGCGGCCGGACTTCGCTTTTTTGGTGGAGGCGGGGGGAATTGAACCCCCGTCCGCAAGCCCTCTACAGACAGATCTACATACTTAGCCAGGTTGTTAGATTTAACCGGTTGCCCGCCAACCGGCAGGCTGACAAACGGCGAGTCACCTATTTTTTAGCGCATCGCAAAGTGACCCTGCGGCACGCGAGCTCATGTGAATGACTCTGCTGTAACTTGCGTTACCCGGCCCATGAACCAACCGGTGCAGAGCTAGCCGGTATTAAGCGGCTAGTGCGAAACGTTCGTCGTTCGCGGTTATTGCGTTTCAGTTGGATTTACGAGGTAGCTGATCCTCGGTATGCACTGCGCTGCTTCGTAACCCACGTCGAAACCAGGTCGCCCCCGGTATCTGGTGCGGATTGGATTGCGCGAAACGAAGGTGTATGCCTTCACTGCGCGCGCGCCGACCCGAAACTACAAGTTCATTATCCCACATGGGGTGAAACCGCGCTTAATTCAAGCGGCCTGAAGGAAATCGAGCACTTGGCGCGGATGCTCGATGATCGCATCGGCCAGCCAGGACTCTATCGCGCCGCCGTCGCCCAGGTAGCCATACTTCGCCGCCAGTACGCGCATGCCGGCGGCGCGCGCGGCCTGCACGTCGCGCAGGTCGTCGCCCACATACAGACAGGCGGAGGGGGGCAACTGCAGAGCCGCGGCGGCGTGCAATAGCGGATCAGGGTGCGGCTTGGCGCGGGCGGCGGTGTCGCCGCCGACGACACAGGCAGCGCGTTCGCCCAGGTGCAGTCCCCGCAGCAGTGGCAGGGTGAAACGTTCGGCCTTGTTGGTCACTACGCCCCAGGGCAAACGGTCCTGGTCGAACCGGTCGAGCAACTCGGGCATGCCTTCGAACAGACGCGTGTCGATGCAGATTTCGGCGGCGTAGAACTCGAGAAACTGCAGCTTCAATTCGTCGTAGCGTTCGTCCCCGGGTTCCAGGCCGAAGCCGACCTTGAGCAGGCCGCGCGCACCGCTCGAAGTATAGGATCGCGTGAGTTCCACCGGCATCGGCGCCAGGTCATTTGCCGCACGTACGCGGTTCAGCGCGCGCGCCAAGTCCGGTGCTGTGTCTGCGAGCGTACCGTCAAGATCGAACAGCACGGCCCGTACCTCGGTTCCGGATAAGCGCTGATCAGGCGTATGACGCAATCAGGCATACCTCTAAAAGGGGTCGGGTTGGGAAGGGAGGGAATCCAACCCGACCCCGGGTTATCGTCCTAGCCTTCACGTACGCAGTGCATCAGGTAGTTGACGCTGGTATCGTTGTTGAGCGCATATATTTTCGTCAGCGGGTTGTAGCTCATGCCGATTACCGACTTCAGCGTGAGGCCGGCGACGCGGCAATGCCGCGCCAGTTCCGAGGGCCTGACAAACTTTGCGTAATCGTGCGTGCCGCGCGGCAGCAGGCGCAATATATATTCGGCGCCGATGACCGCGAACAGATAGGACTTGGGGTTGCGATTGATGGTGGAAAAGAACACATGCCCGCCTGGTTTGACCAGTCTGGCGCAGGCTTCTACGGTGCTGGCCGGATCGGGTACATGTTCCAGCATTTCCATGCAGGTGAGGACGTCGTACTGCCCGGCTTCGCGCTGCGCCAGGCTCTCGGCGCTTATTTCTTCGTAGTTCACTTCCAGGCGCGACTCGAGCAGGTGCAACATGGCC
>JAENXP010000314.1 GCA_016649475.1 Burkholderiales bacterium
TCCTACACACTGTCGACGCTGGTGAAGCAGCTGCAGAAGAGGGTGGCGGTAATTCGCTAGAGACCAAGAATTCATTTCAAAATGAGGGGATACCTCCCCTCATACTCCCCTAAGTCGGGGGCTATTTCGGTAATTCTGAAATGGCCTCTTAGCGCGTAGTACGCGGTAAAATCGGTTTTTTGCATCAGGCATCACTGTGTCCCAAATCACGATAGCCCTGTCCAAAGGCCGAATATTCGAGGAAACCCTGCCGTTGCTGAAGGCGGCCGGCGTGGTGCCGCGCGACGATCCGGAGACTTCGCGCAAGCTGATCATCGCCACCAGCCGGCCCGGAGTGCGCTTGATCATCGTGCGCGCCTCCGATACCCCGACCTACGTGCAGTACGGCGCCGCCGACATCGGCATCGCCGGCAAGGACGTGCTGCTCGAGCATGGCGGCGAAGGCCTGTACCAGCCGCTCGACCTCGGCATCGCCGCCTGCCGCCTGATGGTGGCGGTGCCGGAGGGTTTCGACTACGCGCAGGCGGTGAAGCAGGGCGCGCGGCTGCGCGTTGCCACCAAATACGTGCAGACGGCGCGCGAGCATTTCGCCGCCAAGGGGGTGCACGTCGATCTGATCAAACTGTATGGCTCGATGGAGCTCGCGCCGCTGGTGGGACTCGCCGACGCAATCGTCGACCTGGTGTCCAGCGGCAATACGCTGAAGGCCAACAATCTGTGCGCGGTGGAGGAGATCGTGCCGATCTCGGCGCGACTGATCATCAATGTGGCGGCGCTCAAGCTCAAGCGCGCGGCGATCCAGCCCCTGGTCGATGCGTTTGCCAATGCGAAAGTGAAGCGCCGTGGCTGAAATAGCGCGCCTCTCGACCCGCGACGCGGATTTCGACGCGCGGCTTGCGCGCCTTACCGCTTTCGACGCGGCACAGGACCAAACGGTGGACCGGACGGTGGCCGAAATCCTGGCTGCGGTGAAAAGCCGCGGCGACGCGGCGGTGCTCGAGTACACGGCGCGCTTCGACGGCGTGACGGCGGGGGCGCTGGCCGAGCTCGAACTGCCGCGCGAGATGCTGGTCCGCGCCCGCGACGTGCTGCCGAGCGCGCAGCGCGAGGCGCTGGAACAGGCGGCCCTGCGCGTGCGCAGCTACCACGAAAAGCAGTTGGCGCAGTCCTGGCAGTACACCGAGGCCGACGGCACGGTGCTGGGCCAGAAGGTGACGCCGATCGACCGCGTCGGACTGTACGTGCCGGGGGGCAAGGCAGCCTATCCGTCGTCGGTGCTGATGAACGCGCTGCCGGCGAAGGTTGCAGGTGTGGCCGAGCTTGTCATGGTGGTGCCGACGCCGCGAGGCGAAAAAAACGAACTGGTGATGGCGGCGGCGGCCATCGCCGGCGTGGACCGCGTGTACACCATCGGTGGAGCGCAGGCGGTGGGGGCGCTCGCCTACGGCACCCAAACCATCGCGCAGGTGGACAAGATCGTCGGCCCGGGCAATGCCTATGTTGCCGCGGCCAAGCGGCGCGTGTTCGGCGTGGTCGGCATCGACATGGTGGCCGGCCCCTCGGAGATCCTGGTGATTTGCGACGGCACGGTGGACGCCGACTGGATCGCGATGGATCTGTTTTCGCAGGCGGAGCACGACGAAGTGGCGCAGGCCATAATGATCTGCCCGGACGCCGCTTTCATCGAGGCGGTGGCGGCGAGCATAGAGCGGCTGCTGCCCCAAATGGCGCGGCACGAGGTGATTGCCGCGTCGCTGAAGGGCAGGGGCGCGCTGATCGAAGTGCGCAGCCTGGAAGAGGCCTGTGACATCGCCAACCGCATCGCGCCCGAGCACCTGGAACTCGCCGTGGCCGAGCCGGAGAAGCTCGTCGACCGGATACGCCATGCCGGCGCCATATTCATGGGCGGGTACAGTTCCGAGGCGATCGGCGATTACTGCGCCGGGCCGAACCATGTGCTGCCCACCTCGCGCAGCGCGCGCTTTTCTTCTCCGCTCGGGGTGTACGACTTCCAGAAGCGCTCCAGCCTGATTCAGGTGTCCAGAGCGGGCGCGCAGACGCTGGGCCGCATCGCCGGCACTCTGGCCGAGGGCGAAGGCCTGTCGGCGCACGCGCGCGCGGCCGGATACCGCCTCGATCCCAGGGAGCGCTCATGAGCCGCTACTGGAGCGCCGTCGTAGACGGATTGACGCCCTATGTGCCGGGCGAACAGCCCAAGCTGCCTGACGTTATCAAGCTCAACACCAACGAGTGCCCCTACGGCCCCAGCCCCAAGGCGCTGGCGGCGCTGCGCGCCGAAGTGGGCGATACGCTGAGGCTCTACCCGGACTCAAACTGCGACATCCTCAAGCAATCCATCGCAGCCTTCCACAAACTCCGGCCGGCCCAGGTGTTCGTAGGCAACGGTTCGGACGAGGTGCTAGCCCACACCTTTCTCGGGCTGCTCAAGCACGAGCAGCCGGTACTGTTCCCGGATGTCAGCTACAGCTTCTATCCCGTGTATTGCCGCCTGTACGGGATCGCGTACAGGCAGGTGCCGCTGACCGAGTCGTTCGAGATTCGCGTCGACGACTATTTGACCCCGAACGGGGGCGTCATTTTCCCCAATCCGAACGCGCCCACCGGCCGGCCGCTGGCGCTGTCGGAGATCGAGCGCTTGTTGCGCGCGAATGCAGAGTCAGTCGTGGTGGTCGACGAGGCCTATGTGGACTTCGGCGCCGAGTCGGCGGTCGGGCTGATCGAGCGCTACCCGCAGCTTCTGGTCGTGCACACGCTGTCGAAATCCCGCTCGCTCGCCGGGCTGCGCGTGGGTTACGCGCTCGGGAACGCCGAACTGATAGATGCGCTTTGCCGCGTAAAGGACAGCTTCAATTCCTACCCGCTGGACCGTTTTGCCCTGGCCGGGGCGGCGGCCGCGATGGAGGACCGCGCTCACCTGGAGCAGACCTGCGCCAAGGTGATCGCCACCCGAGACCGCCTTGCGGGCGATCTTATATCGCTGGGTTTCGACGTGCTGCCCTCAGCCGCCAACTTCGTGTTTGCACGGCACCCCCAGCGCGAAGGTGTCGAACTCGCCGCGCGGTTGCGCGAACGCGGCATTCTCGTGCGGCATTTCAAGGAACCGGCCCGCATCGCGCAGTTTCTGCGCATCACCGTCGGCACGGATGCGCAGTGCGCGGCCCTGATCGCCGCCCTGAGCGCGATTCTGGCCTAGCATGCGATTCGCGGCATTGGAGTTCTTTGCGGTATGAGGGGATACCCCCCCTCTCATACTCCCCTGTATTTGCCGTTACAAAATTCATTTTGCAACGGGTTCTTAATCGATTATCGCGCTGGGTTAGAATGCAGGGAGTCCCGGCATTAGTTGCGATTTACAATTTATGCGTACCGCGTCCATTACCCGCAATACCAACGAAACCCAGATCAGCGTCAACCTGAATCTGGACGGCGCCGGTTCGGCCAAATTGGCCACCGGCCTGCCTTTTCTCGACCATATGCTGGACCAGGTTGCGCGTCACGGCATGATCGACCTGGAGGTCGCGGCCAAGGGGGACTTGCACATAGACGCCCACCACACGGTAGAGGATGTCGGCATCAGCCTGGGGCAGGCGGTGACTGCCGCAGTCGGTGACAAGCGCGGCCTGCGCCGCTACGGCCACGCCTATGTGCCGCTGGACGAGGCGCTGTCCCGGGTGGTAATCGATTTTTCCGGGCGTCCCGGACTGGTGTATCAGATCAAATTCAGCCGCGCCTGGATCGGCGAGTTCGATGTCGACCTGGTGCGCGAATTCTTCCAGGGCTTCGTCAACCACGCGCAGGTGACGCTGCATATCGACAATCTGCGCGGTGACAACGCCCACCATCAGTGCGAGACCGTGTTCAAGGCCTTTGGCCGGGCACTGCGCATGGCAGCCGAGGCTGATCCGCGCGCCGCGGGCACGATTCCTTCGACCAAAGGCAGCCTGTGATTTCACGCGTTTGACGGGATTGCACCGGGGCAGGCATATCACAAGTATGCGCAAACCGGACGCCAGCCCGTCTCAGGAAATTTTCTTCCGCTAATTCTGTCCATATGCACTTGCAATGACCTCAATCGCAGTAATCGACTATGGCATGGGCAACTTGCGCTCGGTATCCAAGGCGCTGGAGCATGTCGCCCCGGACGCGCAGGTGCACGTCACCTCGGATCCCGAGCTTGTGCGTCAGGCCGAGCGGGTGGTGTTCCCGGGGCAGGGGGCGATGCCGGACTGCA
>JAENXP010000215.1 GCA_016649475.1 Burkholderiales bacterium
ACCGATGTCGCGATCGCGGATATCGACAAATATGTACGCCGTCAGCAGCGCATTCTCGGTGCGTATCGCCGGCGGCGCCTGCGCGAGGCTCACGCGCGCGACCTGCCCCAGCGGAATCATCGCGCCCCCCATGATGGGCAGCAGCACCTGGCTGGCGATCGACTGCGGGTCCTGCCGCAGCTCGCGCGGATAGCGCACGCTGACGCCGTAGCGCTCCAGCCCTTCCACGGTGGTGGTGACCATCTCGCCGCCGAGGGCGATGCCGATCACATCCTGCAGCTCGCCCACGGAGAGGCCGTAACGCGCCAGCGCCATGCGGTCGGGTTCGATGTCGAGGTAGTAGCCGCCGGTGACACGCTCCGCGTAGGCGCTGGTGGTTCCGGGAACTTTTTTCACCACCGACTCGATCGCCTTCGCCAGTTTCTCAATTTCCCCCAGGTCCTTGCCGAACACTTTGACACCGATCGGCGTGCGGATACCGGTAGCGAGCATGTCGATGCGCGCCTTGATCGGCATGGTCCAGGCGTTCGATACGCCGGGGATGGTCACCGCCCGGTCCATTTCGGCGATCAGCTTGTCCATGGTCATTCCCGCGCGCCATTGCTTTTCGGGCTTCAGATTGATCACGGTCTCGAACATTTCCATCGGCGCCGGGTCTGTCGCGGTGGCGGCGCGCCCGGCCTTGCCGAACACCGATTCCACCTCGGGAAAGCTCTTGAGTATCTTGTCCTGGGTCTGCATCAGTTCGGCCGCCTTGGTGACCGACAGGGATGGCAGCGTGGCCGGCATGTACAGGAGCGAACCTTCGTTCAGCACCGGCATGAACTCGGTTCCGAGTTTCATTGCAGGATAGGCCGACACGCCCAGCGCGACCACGGCGGCGGCGATGGTGAGCTTCTTCCAGCGCATCACCCCGGCGATGACCGGACGGTAGATCCAGATCAGGAAGCGGTTTACCGGGTTCTTCTTCTCCGGCATGATCTTGCCGCGAATGAACAGCAGCATCAGCACCGGCACCAGCGTGATCGACAGCAGCGCGGCGCCGGCCATGGAGAACGTCTTGGTATAGGCGAGCGGCGTGAACATGCGGCCTTCCTGTGCTTCGAGCGTGAATACCGGCAGGAAAGACACCGTGATGATCAGCAGGCTGAAGAACAGCGCCGGCCCGACTTCACGGCAGGAATCGATGATGATCTGCAGTCGCCGTGCTCCCGGCGGCGCGCGCTCCAGGTGCTTGTGCGCATTCTCGATCATGACGATGGCTGCATCCACCATCGCGCCTATGGCGATGGCGATGCCGCCCAGGCTCATGATGTTGGAGGTGAGCCCCATCATGTGCATCGCGATCATCGCGATCAGCACGCCGATCGGCAGCATCACAATGGCCACCAATGCGCTGCGCAAATGCAGCAGAAACACCACGCACACCAGCGCCACGATGAGGCTTTCCTCGATCAGGGTGCGCTTGAGATTGTCGATGGCGCGATAGATCAGGTCCGAACGGTCGTAGACCGCCTGTATCGACACGCCCTGCGGCAGGCCGGAGGAGATCTCCGCGATCTTGGCTTTCACATTGCCGATGACGTCCAGCGCGTTCTGGCCGTAGCGCGCCATGGCAATGCCCGCGACCACTTCGCCTTCGCCGTTCAGTTCGGTCAGGCCGCGACGCTCGTCGGGCACCAGCTCGACGCGGCCGATGTCGCGGATCAGCACCGGCGTGCCCTTGTCCGCCTTCAGCACCAGATTCTCGATGTCGGATATGCCGCGCAGATAGCCCCGGCCGCGCACCACGTATTCTGTTTCCGCCATTTCGAGCGCGCGCCCGCCGACGTCGCGGTTGCTGGCGCGGACGACTTCCACGACCTTCATCAGCGGAATGCCGAACGCCTGGAGCTTGCGCGGCTCCACCGTGACCTGGTAGGTCTTGACGAACCCGCCCACGCTCGCGACCTCGGCGACGCCCTGCGCCTTGGTCAGCTGGTAGCGCACGAACCAGTCCTGAATGCTGCGCAGCTCCGCCAGCGAGCGGTTGGCCGCGAGCACCACGTACTGGTAGACCCAGCCCACGCCGCTGGCGGCCGGGCCCAGCGTGGGCGTGACGCCGCGCGGCATGCGTCCCGATGCGAAGTTGAGATATTCCAGCACGCGCGTGCGCGCCCAGTAGATGTCGGTGCCGTCCTCGAAAATCACGTAAATGAACGAGGCGCCGAATGCTGATAATCCACGCACCACCCTGGACCTGGGCACGGACAGCATGGCCGTGCTCAAGGGGTAGGTAATTTGATCTTCCACCACCTGCGGCGCCTGGCCCGGGTATTCCGTGTAAATGATCACCTGCACGTCGGACAAGTCCGGAATCGCGTCCAGCGGCGTGCGCATGACCGCGTAGACACCGGCGGCTACGACGAACAGCGTGCCCAGGAGCACGATGACGACGTTGCGCACCGACCATTCGATAATGCGCCCGAGCATGTCAGCGCCCCTTGAGCGCGTCGGCGGTGGATCCGGTCTCGGCGGCCGGTTTTGCCCCGGCTGCCTGGATGCCTACTACGGTGTATTCGCCGCCGGGCTCGCCCGCGATGTCGAACACGACTCTCTGCCCAGGTTTGAGCGCGCGCAGCAGCGCCGCATCCTTGACTTTGAAATCCATGGTCATCGCCGGCCACTTCAGGCTGGCAATCGGACCGTGCGCGAGCGTCACGCTTGCGTTGACCGGATCCATGGCGTCGATCGTACCCTCTCCGCGATGGGTCGACGCCGCGGCGACGGCAGCTTTGATTTGGCCCTTTTCCTCCGTCTTTGCGCCATTCGAAATCTGGCCGAAACCGCTGAACGCCGCCTTTAGATTGCTTTCGGCGTCGATCAGGAAGTTCGCGCTGACGACCACGCTCTCGCCGTCCTTTACGCCCTCGATAATTTCGATGTAGCCGTCGCCCCGTGCTCCGAGCTTCACCGGGCGTGGCTCGAATTTCCCCTCGCCCCGCTGCACCAGCACCAGCTGCCGCGTGCCGGTGTCCAGGACTGCCGAATCAGGCACCGCCAGTACCCGCCCTTTGCCGCGCGAAGACGTGAACTCGGCGTGCGCGTACATGGACGGCTTGAGCAAGGCCGTCGGATTGCCCAGTTCGACGCGCACTTTGGCGGTGCGGCTCTCGGGGCTGACCGTGGGATAGATGAACGTCACCGTGCCCATGAAAGTCTTTTCAGGATAAGCATCCACTTTGATGGTCGCCGATTGTCCGATATGCACCTGTCCGAGATCGCGTTCGAACACTTCGGCCAGCAGCCACACCTGCGACAAGTCGGCTACCTGGTACAGCACCTCCCCGGCCATAAAGCGCTTTCCCTGGATCGCCGGCTTTTCCAGCACCACGCCATTTGCGGGCGAGCGCAGCGTAAGGTATTGCGTGGTCTTGCCGTCCCGGGTCAGGCGCTGCAGCTCCGTTTCCGAGATGTCCCAATTGCGCAAACGCGCCAAGGCGCTGTCCACCAATCGCTGCATGCTGTCGCGCACTTCCGCGCTGCCGCCGGCGAGGGTTTGAACGCCTCTGCGCGCGATCAGATACTCCTCCTGCGCCGCTATCAGATCCGGGCTGTACACGTCCATCAGCGCCTCGCCCTTTCTCACCGCCTGGCCGGTGGTGTTGACATGCAGCCGCTGGATCCAGCCGTCGAACTTGGCAGTGACGGTATTCAGCGTGCGTTCGTTTGACTGTACCGTGGCCACCGCCCTGATGGTGCTCGCCAGATCGTGCAATGCGACGGCCTCGGTCTTCACGCCGAGCTTTTGCACCTTGTCCACGCTGAGTTTGACCAGCGGCGTGGCCGAGGCCGGCTCTTCGTCCGCGTACACCGCAATGTAGTCCATGCCCATCTGATCCTTTTTCGGCACCGGCGAGGTGTCCGGTAGTCCCATCGGGTTGCGGTAATACAGTACCCGGGGTTTGGCCGTGGCCGCAGGGTCGATTGCGGCCGCACCCGCGGCAGTTTCGGGGCTAGCCGCGGGAGCCACTGCGCCCGTTGGGGCTTGCGGGGCGCCGGCCGGCGATCGGTTTGCGCCCCACCAGTAGCCAGCGGCGAGCGAGGCGGCGATCAATAGCAATGCAGAAGCAATCCTGGCCGTGCGTTTCATCGTTTTTCCTTCGTCCTTCCCTAGTACATCTGCTTGCCGGTCAGGAGGTCGATCTCCGCCAGCGCCTTGTTGAAATTGACCAGTTCCCTGGCACGATTGATCTCGTAGCTGTACAAGCTCATCTGGCTGTCCAGCAGCATCAGCAGATCGACGCGGCTCACCTGATAGGCTGAGAGCGCTGCCTCGACTGCCAGCCGCGCCTGCGGCAGGACGGCGGTTTCGTACAGATGCACGGATTTGCGGCTTTGCTCGGTGATCGCGACCTGCTGCCGCAGTTTGGCCAGCACTTCGTTTTGCTGTGCCTGCTGCAGTTCCAGCGCCTGCTCGCGCATCGCAAGCGCCTCGGCGATGCGCGGCTCGGTTTTATCCTCCCGCCACACGGGAAGATTCATCGCCACGGTAAGACTGATCACGTCCTGCCGCGGCGCGCCGGAGAGATCCTTTTCCCTCTGGCCATAGGCGAAACGCAGGTCAAAATCGGGTTGCTTCTCCTTGCGCGCGAGATCCACGGCCCAGGCACTGCGCTCTATGGCGCTTTGCAGTCCGAGCAGTTGCGGGCGCTCGCGCAATGCCGCCTGCTGCAACGCCTCAAGATCAAACGCGGCATCGCGCAGACCGGGTAGTTCCACGGCCATCGGCGGGGCATTTCCGCGCCGGCCGAGCAAGCGCAGCAGCTCCGCTTCGGTGACCGGGCGCTCTCGCTCCATGCGCAGCAACTCCTCGCTCATGCGGCCGAGCTGAGTCTGCGCTCTCAGCACCTCGGCCTGCGCTACCTGGCCGACGGCGTAACGGCTCTCGGCGATATGCAGGAACTGCTCCAGGATTTTCCGGTTGCTTTGCAGCAGCCGGACGGTCGCGTCAACCAGCGCTAGATCGAAGTATGCGAACTTGACCTCGCGCGCGATACGGTTTGCGGTTTCGCTCAGGCCGTAGCCTGTCGTTTCCGCGTCCTTCGCCGCCACCTGCTCGCGCAATGCGCGTTTGCCCGGGAACGGCAGCTTCTGCGACAAACCGAGCATTTTCATGGTCATGTCTTCGCGATTGAAGCGCAGCGGCTGGACCGGCAAATTGATGAAACCGGCTTCCAGCATCGGATCCTCCAGCGCCCCGGCCGGTCGCACGCGCTGCTTGGCCGCCTCGGTCTCTTTCGCCGCTGCGCGCAATTCCGGGTTGTTCTGCAGCGCCTCGGCGACCAGCGCACTCAGCGTCGAATTGGCTGGCTCCGCGGTCCGGTCTTGCGCATGCACGCTACCGTAAAAAGCCGCCGCGACCAGCGTCACGC
>JAENXP010000823.1 GCA_016649475.1 Burkholderiales bacterium
GGCCTCCGGGTAATAGAACAGCCGCTTGGTCGCAATATTCAAAACGACGCCGCTCTTCGGGGCGTTCGGCAGGACATATTGTGTGGGCAGCATGATGGGCGTGTTCTCGCCGGGCAGCCACGGATCGATGCCAGGGTTCGCCGCCAGGATTTCGTCGTACCCAAGGCCGTATTCACGGGCGAGGTCGGAAAGAGTGTCCTCTTTGCGAGTGAACACAACTTGCGGTTCACCCACCACCGACTGATCCGCACTCGTCAATACAAACGTATTGGGCGCAATCGGATCTTCGACAGCGCGATCTTCAAAAGCGACGGTAGCAGGGCCTTTGCCTTTCTTGATATTGGCAAGAAAATCATCCAGCGTCGCACAGCCGCCGAGAGCCAACAGTGGCAAAAGCAGTAGCAGGCGTTTGAACACGATCTTCCCTAGTCTTTCGAGCAGGTCGGAGCCCGGCCGTCCGCGACGGCCTGATTATAGAGCGGCAGTGTTTTCTGCCATTCAGAAACCAGGGCCTCAATTCGCGACTCACTGGAGGGGTGCGTAGACACGAATTCGGCTGGTTTCTTGTCCGTAGACGCGTCCATCCGCTGCCACAGCGTCACCGCCTCGCGCGGATCAAATCCGGCTTTGGCCATGTACTCGAGCCCGATGATGTCAGCCTCGCTTTCCTGACCTCGAGTGTGGGGTAGCGAAATGCCGAGATCTGCGCCCGCTTGCAATGCCTGCTGCGCGGTATAGGTTGAGCCGCTGTAGCCACCGCCGAGTATGATCGCAAGTGCGTTGATGCCGACACCGGTCACCGAAGCTCTCGAAGCGCGTTCGTTGGAATGACGCGCCGTCACGTGCGCGATTTCGTGACCTATCACTGCACCCAGCTGATGCTGATTCTCGGTGACGTCCAGGATCCCCGTAAAGACGCCGATCTTGCCGCCCGGCATGGCGAACGCATTAACCGACTTACTTTCAAACACCGCGAGTTCCCATTCAATGTCGCTGAGCGGTGGCTCGAGCACACTAACCACGGATTGCGCCACGCAGGCGACAAAATCGATTTTCTTGCGATCGGTCGCCAGCGGCATTCCGGCGCGCATCTTGTTGAACGCCCGTGCGCTCTCAGCCTCCAGCTCCGCATCCGATTTCCAGATCATCTGACTGCGACCCGTCGGCGACGTCGAGCAGGACGCCGCGACGAATGCGATAAAAACGATAGGAATTAGTAACTTGAGTCTGTGCATGCGAATGAAAACTCCTCCGGTATCGCCGGATTATAGCGCCTCAGCGCGCCCGAAACCTGCAATGCATTTCGACCAGAATACGATGGGTCAGTTCCTTGCCGTTAGCGTGGCAGGCGGGATTCGAATCGTCGCCGCCAGCCGGCCGCATCGGCTTTTTCAAGCAGACCATCAATGTTCGACATAAGCCGCTTCTGCAGCGGTTTCTTGATGTTGTAGGTCACGCGATACAAGTCACGCTCCGCGGCCAGTTCTTTTAGCAACTCGTCGCTAGTCTTTATCTCGTCGGCCAGACCAAGCTCGAGCGCCTGGGTGCCGTACCAGTGCTCGCCTGTGGCTAGCTTGTCGAGATCCAGATCGGGGCGGTACTTGCTAACGGCATCCTTGAAC